>JANQIE010000305.1 GCA_028282295.1 Desulfobacterales bacterium
GCGGTGGACACCCTTGCCGTCCGGCTAACAGTTCCCCCTGTCGGGTCTGTAGAGGACTTGCACCTCCAAGTGAGTGCGCCATGCCGGGCGCACAAAAAAGAATCCCCTCCCCTTGGATCAAGGGGAAGGGATCGCGTCATTTCAAAATTTCTTTGAAACGTGTTCTCAAGAAATGCGGCGTCAATCGCCCATTTCGGCCATATAATCGTCGTACTTGGTTTCCAGGGCCAATTTGTGTTTGGCTTCTTCCTGACAAAGCATTTTGAAAATGTTTTTGGCTTCGGCTGAATCGGTCTGGGTCAGCAGCTCATTATACAGGGCCAATGCCTTTTCTTCGCGTTTCATCGCCAGCATCAGCAGTTCGTGATAGACCATGCCCGGTTTGTACGTCATCTCGGCGACATAATCACTGCGTTTGATATCCGTGATCCATTTAAATTTGTAGTCTTCGATACCGGCGACGACCCCCTTGTCCAAAAACCCCTGCAGCATTTGCTCATGCTTGCGTTCCTGAGCGGCGAATTCCTTGAGCATTTCCCTGGCGCCGCTCATTGTTTGCTCATCGCTGACCTTCTCGTAAAAATCGGCGGCTTCTCTTTCCTTCTCAATAGCGAAATCGATAATTTCTTTCAGGTTGTTAAAGTTCATCCCCCAACTCCTTTCTTCGGGCGCAACATGTCACCCTTTTGTCTTAGTATGACAGGGAACCGATTAAATCTTGTACGGCTTCAATTTTGTGTTCGTTTAAATATGCGGTTATTCCATCTAAAATGTCAATCGTCGCTCCGGGATTAATAAAGTTGGCCGTCCCGACCTGAACGGCGCTGGCGCCGGCAACGACAAATTCCAAGGCGTCCCTGGCGTTCATGATACCGCCAACCCCAATGACCGGGACGTCGACGACCTGGGCCACTTGCCATACCATGCGCAAGGCCACCGGTTTGATGGCGGGGCCGGACAGGCCCCCGACGATATTGGCCAGAACCGGTTTGCGCGTGTTCAGATCGATGGCCATGCCGGTAATTGTATTGATGAGCGAAATCGAATCCGCACCGGCGCCCTCAACGGCCCGCGCTATTTCAGTGATGTCGGTCACGTTGGGTGAGAGTTTCACCATCAGCGGTTTGGCGGTTCGTTGACGAACAGCGCCGACCACCTGAGCCGCGGCCGACGGCACCACACCAAAGGCCACCCCGCCGGCTTTGACGTTCGGACATGAAATATTGATTTCAATCCCGGCGATCGCGTCCAGTGTGTCGACCCGTTCAGCCAGGGCGGCATATTCATCAATGGTACGACCGTAAAGGTTGACCCAGACCGGCGGGGTCAAGCGGGCCAAAAACGGCAGTTTGTCACGGATAAAGGCGTCCACACCGACGTTTTGCAGCCCGATGGCATTGAGCATGCCGCAAGCAGTCTCGACAATGCGTTGCGGTGGATTGCCAAAGGAGGGGTTCAAGGAGAGCCCTTTTACGATAATGCCGCCCAAACGGTTTAAATCGACCAACGTCTCGAATTCAGCGGCATAACCGAAAGTACCGGAAGCGGTCATTACGGGATTGGGCAGAGTGATTTTGCCGACATCGACGCGCAGATTGACGGAATTGCTCATAGACATGAAGGGTGCTGCAATTTAATATTCCGGGACCGTTTTAGGGTACGCCGACAAGATCGGATATCGCGCCGATCAATTGTTTGTAGCTTACCGGTTTGGTAAAAATGTGGCGGGCGCCAAGGCTTTTGGCAACCTTCAAATAGGAATCCGGCGTAATGCGGCCGCCTCCCGAAATGGCGATGATCTTGACGTCGGCATCCGCCAAAGTCAATTCACGGATCATTTCCAAACCTTCTTTGTCGGGCATGATCAAATCCGTGATCACCACGTCGACCTTTGTTTTCCGATAGCATCGAATGCCTTCGTCACCATTGGCGGCCTCGATCACTTCGTGCTCGGCACGCTCGAGTACGGACCGATATAGCTTGCGGACCTGTTCGTCATCATCGACAACAAGAATTCGAGCCATGGGCAATCCTTTATGAAGTTGTGTCCATAAATAATTGGTGTTTTTTGCGCGAGCCCTTAGCCTTTGTGAAGATTAAACCCGCTGATTTAAAGCATACCGCCCGCGCGTTTGTCAATCAGTTCTTCAATATTCTCATACAGATAAGTGCCCCAGTCGCTCTGCCACGACATCAAAGGCCCGGGCAACGGCCGAATCAGTATGGTTGTCGCGGAAACACTTGCCGCTGTCGGCACACGCCACCATATTCGGATCGAACGGTATGCGGCCTAAAAACTCGATTTTACTTGCCTTGGCCGTCTGTTCGCCCCCGCCGGTGCCGAACAGCTCCAATTCACTGTTGCAATGCGGGCAGGCGAAACCGCTCATGTTTTCGATCAGGCCGAATATCTCCATTTTGACCGTGCGGCAGAAATTGATCGATTTGCGCACATCCGCCAGCGCCACTTCCTGGGGGGTCGTGACAATAATGGCCCGCGCGTCCTTTACGATCTGCGCCACGGTCAGCGGTTCATCGCCGGTCCCCGGCGGCGCGTCGATGATCAAATAATCGAGCGGTCCCCACTCGACTTGGCTGATGAATTGTTGAATCGCTGTATACTTCATGGGGCCGCGCCAGATAATGGCGTCATCTTTACCGGCGATCAGCGCTTCAATGGAAACCACGGACAGATTGTCCCCGACTTTTTGAGGCGCCAGTTTCTGATTGGCGGACAAACTCATCATCCCGCCCAGCCCCAGCATGCGCGGCACATCGGGTCCGTGCAGGTCTACATCCATAATCCCGACCCGGTGCCCCTTGCGCGCCAGGGCAATGCTCAAATTTACCGAAGTGCTCGATTTACCGACCCCGCCTTTGCCGCTCATCACCAGGATTTTATGTTTAATTTGTGCCAATGATTTTTCGACCGCCGCTTGTTGCTCGGCCATGGACGGTTTTTGTTGTTGGGCACGCTGCATATTTTCGTGTATTCGGACCATGTGTCATTCTTCTCCTTAAAACGTTAATCTGATTGTTCCCCATGCACCCTTTTAATTGCCACTGCCCGACAGGCCGGGCAGCCTTTGGGCCGGCCGGTGCCAAAGGGCTCTTCCCATTGAACCTCACAGGCGCAACAAACGAACAGGCGGGTTGGGGTTTTAAGCGTATAATTGCCCCCGGCCACGTTGATCGCCTTGCCGTTTATCAGGGCATCCGCGATTTTCTGGCGAGCCGTTTGAACAATCCGGCCGAACGTGGCGCGCGACACCCCCATTTGTTTACCGGCGTCGGCATGGGAACACCCCAACAAATCGGCCAGGCGTATTGCTTCGCGTTCGTCGACGGCCAATTCCACTTGCGTCAGCTCACGCAACGGAATGCCGCGTGGCTTGAAGTATGATATCTGCGGATTGAAAGCAACGATTCGGTCTTTACGCGGTCGCGCCATAATTGGAATCCTTTTTATTGAGCATTATCCCATAACCATATCTAAAAACCCGCGCAACGAAAGTCAAGGATGGATAGGGGCATTGCCCCCGGGAAGCGACTTGACATTCTCCTTGCACTTGTGCGGGGCTGCTCCTATGATAGCAGTTTAACCGTTCAGCAATAGACCGAAACGTCTTGCAGATTGACGGATACGCATTAATTTACCCTAACATTGCCAAGAAGCGTCGAAGACTTGCATCAAATATTTGAAAGGCAATGTCATTAACCTAAGCCATTCAAACGGTCGCTCCTACAGTCTTAAGTTAATGGCATCGATTTGAAAGGAGCAATCATCCAATCATGGTTGATCAGTCCTGCAGGAACGATCGCCGTCATACAGCCATGGCCGGCACTACCCCCGAGGAGTTGCGCGACAACGGGGGCCGGCGTTCGGGTGTTGATCGCCGTCAGTTCGTCTACGCGGATTACATGCCGGAAAGAAGATCGGGCACGGAACGCCGCAGCGGCCGGGATCGCCGCAAAACTTACGGCCATTTGTATGCAGACGAAAACTACCCGTCACAACAGGAGCTAGATCCTTAACAACCTTGACTCAATGTCTCTTACGGAGGAAGGAATTAATTACATCTTATGCCGCTAACCACGACCAGCCACCGCATCCTTTTTGAAAACGCGTCCGACATGCGCGCCGTTGCCGACGGGCAGGTCGCGCTGATGGTGACATCGCCGCCCTACCCGATGATCGAAATGTGGGACACCCTGTTTGAAACGCAAAACGCGAAAATCGGCACGCACCTCAAGCAGGCGCACGGCTTTAAAGCCTTTGAGGCCATGCACGCACTGTTGGACCCGGTGTGGCGGGAAGTTCATCGGGTGCTGGCTCCCGGCGGCATCGCCTGCATCAATATCGGTGACGCCACCCGCACATTGGACGGCAGTTTCACCCTCTATCCCAACAAGGTGCGCATCCTGCAAAAACTGATTGCATTAGGCTTCAACCCCCTGCCGCAAATCATCTGGCGCAAACAGACCAACGCGCCGAACAAATTCATGGGATCGGGCATGATGCCGCCCGGCGCCTATGTGACATTGGAGCACGAGCACATTCTGATTGTCCGCAAAGGCGCGTTGCGCACGTTCCCTTCGGCCGAGGCCAAAGCCAACCGGCGTGAAAGCGCCTATTTCTGGGAGGAACGCAATCAATGGTTTTCCGATGTCTGGCTGGATCTCAAGGGGACCCGCCAGAATCTGGCCGCAAAGGGGTTGCGCCAACGTAGCGCCGCGTTCCCGTTTGAACTGGCTTATCGTCTGATCAACATGTTTTCAGTTAAGGGCGATACGGTTCTCGATCCATTTTGCGGCCTGGGCACCACCCTGGCGGCGGCCGCCGCCTCCGGCCGCAGCAGTATCGGGTTCGAGCTGACGCACGATTTCGAAGCCACCATCAAGGCCCAGTTCGACGACATCACCCGCTGGGCCAATAGAATTATTACCCGGCGTATCGATGCGCATCTTGAATTTATCGCCCAACGCCTGGCGCAAAACAAACCGGTCAAAAATACCAACCGCCCGTATGGTTTTCCGGTCATCACCCGCCAGGAGGCCGAGCTCTTTATAAGCCCGGTCGCAGCCGCCGAAGCTGAAACCGATGATACCGTCCGGGTTCAATATGCCTGTCCCCCTGAACAGCCCGCCTTTGCGGATCATTTCGAACATCCGGCTGACGGCCCCCCAAAAGTCAACAAACCACAAGGCCGCCCACGAAAGACGCCGGCACAATCCCGTCAGATGCAATTACATTTTGACAATTAGCAAGTGTCCATCCGGAAATAAATAGTGTTCGTTTGACTAATAAGCCTGCTTTTTTTATAATGATTTCGATAAATTTGCGTTTATGACAAGAACAAGCAGGGAAAGGATGAAGGGTCATGGGGACAGACAATCTGATTTTTCTCGAAAATCTGGAATGGTTCGATGAAACCGGGCAGGAACTGGTGCACCGATTGCCGGAAAAAGGTTCCGGTGAAATCAAATGGGGTGCCCAACTCACCGTCCGTGAGAGTCAGGCCGGTATTCTCTTTTACAAAGGCAAAGCCGTCGAAGCCTTCGGGCCGGGACGCCACACTCTCAAAACCGGCAACATCCCCATCCTGACCAAAATCGCCAGTCTGCCCTGGGGCATGACCAGCCCGCTGCGGGCCGAAGTCTACTTCGCCAATCTGAAGATCTTCACCAACCTTAAATGGGGCACCCGCGATCCGGTGGCCTTCAAAGACTCGGAACTGGGCCTGATTCGCCTGCGCGCCTTTGGCGTGTTCAACCTGCAAGTGGTCCAGCCGGTGCTGTTCATCAACAGCCTGGTAGGCACCCAGGGCATGTTTTCCACCGAAGAGATCGAAGAATACCTGAACCGGGTCATCGTGTCACGCTTTAACGACTACATGGGTGAAACCATCGACTCAATCCTCAACCTGCCGGCCAAGTACGACGAATTGTCCGAAGGGTTGGCCAAGCGGCTGCAGGCCGATTTCAGTCACTTCGGCCTGGGCCTTCGACAGCTCTACATCAATTCGATCACACCGCCGGTGGAAGTCCAGCAGGCCATCGACGACCGGAGCCGTTTGGGGGTGCTGAAGGACCTGGACAAACTCACCCAAATGAAAGCGGCCATGGCCATGGAAAAAGCCGCCGAATCCGAAGGCGGCGCCGGCGCCGGCATGGGCACCGGCCTTGGCCTGATGATGCCGGCCATGTTCGCCCAGTATCTTACCACCACGCCCAAGTCGTCCCAATCCGCGCCAACCAAGGCGGACTGTCCCGAGTGCCGGCAAAGCATCAGTGCCGACGCCCGGTTTTGCCATCACTGCGGTCATCAGGTCGTGGTCTTCACCCAGTGCAACAACTGCGGTAAAAACTTGACCCCCAACGCCAAATTCTGTTCGCGGTGCGGACACGCCGCCGAAGAAAAACCCCAGCCCAGGTTCTGCGGCCAGTGCGGCAGCGAAAACCTGGCCGAGGCGATGTTCTGCAATCAATGCGGAGAAAAGCTCGCCTAAATGCGGTTTGTCATCGAACATCAATGCCCCCAGTGCGGCGCCCCGGCCCTGCTGGAGGAAACCGACCGTTTGTTCCGGTGTGAATTCTGCCGGGTTCGCTCCTATCTGGCCGAACCGGGCTATTTTCGCTACCTGCTGCCGCACAACGCGCCGGCCGGCAAGGACCTGTTTTACTTCCCTTACTGGCGTTTCAAAGGCATGCAATTCACCTGTTTCGAAGACCAGATCCAGCACCGGTTCACCGATGTCAGCTACCAGGCGATTTCTTCGCGCTACTTTCCCATGTCGGTGGGCCTGCGCAGCCAAGCCCTGAAATTAAAATTTGTCTCCCCCGAAGCTGAAGGCATGTTCCTGCGCCCGCAGCACCCCTTCGACGAAACCATGGACCGCTTTCAGCAACGATCCGGCAAAAAGCCGGCCCAAAAACCGCTACATCACTGCCATATCGGCGAAAGCCTGTCGTTGCTCTACGCGCCCTTTTACCTGGACAGCACGGTCCACGACGCCGTGCTGAATCAAGCCGTATCTTCACCGCTCCCGCAGGATTTCAACCTCGATGCCTGGCAGGGCGGCAAACCGGCATGGCGCATCGGTTTTATTCCAACATTATGCCCCCATTGCGGCTGGGACATGGAAGGCCGTCGCGATACCCTGGTGTTGTTGTGCCGCAATTGCGACTCGGTATGGAAAGCTTCCGGCCGCTCATTCAAAAAAATCAAATTCGCTTATCTGGAAACCACCCCGCCCGGTGATATCACGTACCTGCCCTTCTGGTCGGTGCGCACCGCGATCGACGGCCTGACGCTGCACTCGTATGCCGATTTGATCCGTATCGCCAACCTGCCCCGGGCGGTGCAGCCGCCGGATGAAACCCGAACATTCCGCTTCTGGACACCGGCTTTCAAGATAACCCCGAAGATGTTTATCCGGCTGGCAAACAATTTGACCCTGATCCAACCCCGGGACAAAGTCATTCCCAAACTGCCGCAGGGCGACCTGTTTCCGGTGACCCTGCCGATCACCGAGGCCGTGGAAAGCCTTAAAATCACCCTGGCCGAGTTTGTCAAACCCCGAAGGTCGCTGTTGCCGCGACTAAACGACATTCACGTCAATCCGAAAGGCATCGCGTTGATTTATATTCCGTTTGCGCACCAGCACCATGAGTTGGTCCACCCGGACTATCAGGTGGCCGTAAACAAAAACATGCTGGCCTTTTCGGACAATCTGTAAGGACACACGAAAAAATAAATATGGCTGATTCAAAACAAAAAAAAATCGAATTGGAACAAACCGCGCAAGATCTATTCAATTTCGCCATCGACCGCGAAGACATCAAATGGCTGATGGCGCATTTGGCCGAACAAGCCCAGGTTGAACGCAACACTGTCGAATATGAGTTGCAGCTTTTGAAAATTGTCTGTGTTGGTTGGGCAATACCGTACTTTTTGTCCGAATTTTCCGAGAAAGACCAATTGACAACCCTTTACTGGCAGGCGATCAACGAATTTGCCCGCACCTTGTCGTCTACCACCGGGTTAATGACGGGACAGGATATCGACTACTTCGAAACGTTGAAAATGCGTCTCGCCACTTACGTCGACGCCCTGAATAAAAACCCGGACGCTAAGGATCCGGCAGCCGTGATCGGGCCGGAATTTGCTAAACATTGCGGCAACACCGAAGACATTTTCACATCCATGACCGGGGCCAAATTGTTCTTCACCACCATCGGCCGGGTGCGTGAGTATCTGGTCACGCTTTTCTAATGCCCATCCGGATGGACACTTTCCAACAAAACCTACCTTCCAAACACCGACCATAAATTGGTGCACACAGCACACACAAGTGTGCAATCCTATCGCTGCGCCAACACTTTTTTTAATAATTTCAATAAATATCTATTGGAATATCTTTTGCTACACCATTCGCTCCTGCCACCCTGTAATTCGTGCTTACACATAAACCGAACGTTGGCAGACTAAACATTGGCGGACGAATTGTTTTTAAGTTCAACCGAATGTGAAACCGATGCATTATTCAGAATACCCCCCCCATCCCCTTTTAACCGACCATATTCGCTTCTATTGGACCATCCAAAGTGAGTTTGTCACCGACAAACAACCATTTATAACAATGGGCGGATTGGAATTCGTGATTAATCTGGCTGATGAGCTGAGCGTTGAAAACCGCCAAGGCTGCATGTTGCCGATCGACCAGGGGTTGGTTATCGGCCCGATGATCAATGCCGGCTGGGTGCATATCAATGGCCCCACCCATCTGCTCGGTATAACCTTTAAACCGGGGGTTGCGATAAATGAGCTTCTCAATATCAAAGCCCAGGATGTGAGCAGCCGTTTCGTCGAATTCACGGATCTGTGGCACGAGCCGGATCAACATATCGTTCATCAATGCAAGGACGCCCGCAATAACATCAACCGCCAGTTGTCACTACTGAATCACCATTTCCTCAAAAAACTGTCGGAGCTTAAAAACGATCCGCTCATTTCAATCGCATTGGATACCATTGAAAAACAGCGTGGCCGGACAAAAGTTGTACAATTGGCGCAACAGTTGGGCCTGAGCCGTTGCCAATTCGTGCGGCGATTCAACGATGTGGTCGGATTGTCTCCCAAACAGTTTTGCCGCCTGGAAAGGATGCGTTATGCCTTTTACCAGTTGATGGCAACGCCATCAATAAACCGGGCCGCGCTGGCTCTGGATTGCGGGTACTACGATCAGGCCCATTTCAATCGTGATTTTAAGGACTTTACCGGACTTAATCCGTCCGAAGGCCGCAAATGCGTATCAAATCTGGGCAAATTATTAATTTGCCCCAACACCGAATCCGTGGTCGATGCCGCGTGATGCACACAGAATGTCCTCGTTTTTCCATCGCATGATACATTTTTACAATATTTCACATCAAACGCACTCTATACCCAAGAACAAAAAATCAGATGGTTCGTGCGGTGCGAGATATGAAAATTTTGGGTGTAATGGGCAGTCCACGCCTCGATGGTAATACTTCCAGGATGTTAGCTGCGTTTCATGAGCAAATCGGCAATGAACATCTTCTTGAGTTAGTCAATCTTACATCTCTTGATATCAATGGCTGTTTAGGATGCAAACATTGCCAGCGCAACACTTTGGGTGAATGTCTGCAAAATGACGACACCTCGACAGTCCTGGCCCGCATCAGAAATGCAGACGCCGTTATCTACGCTTCTCCTCTCTACGCCTGGAGTTTCTCAGCTCAAATGAAAGCATTGATTGATCGGCACTATTGTATGGTTAGCGGTGCAGGGCCCCCTTTTTCTCAATCCCTGATGCTAAACAAACCAATTGCTTTGGCCGTAACTTGTGAAGGACCTGTCGAAAACAATGCCGATCTGATCCAGGTATTATTCGATCGCTTCACAACTTACAGTGGAAGCATATGCGTCGGCAAATACATTCTTCCCTTTTGCACAACACCGAATGATATTGCCGATCGTGCTGCAACGCTAGCGATTCAAATGGTCAAGGATTTCGCGAGTCTCCCCGTAAAATGAGTAATTTGGCAATACGCGACCCATCATTTAAAAACAGACCAAAACGCCCAGTTTTGCGAATGTTTCTTCACCCCAACGTTGGGGTTCATTGAAGAAAACCGCCCCTATTCTTTTTAACAAACAACCCATATCCTGCTACACAGGACATATGCGACAGGTCCCACAAACAGGAACCAACCATACGTTTACGAACGTTTTGAATACATGAACCCAAGGGCTCTTTTTGCGACAGGAGATTTTACTATGCCTACGACATCTGAAGTTGTAAAGAAAATCATTTCCGAAGTAATTGAGTGCAATGAATCCGAAGTACAATCCAACTCGAAAATCATTGCCGATCTTGGTGCAGAGTCATTGGATATCATCGATCTTAGCTACACCCTGAGCAAAACCCTGAGCATTAAAATGCCTACCAAAACCGTATTGATCCATGCTTTGGAAAGCTGCAATGATGAGAAGCTATTGATTGAAGACGACTGCCTGACAGATGTCTGCGTCGCGCTACTTAAAGAAGGCCCCAATAAATATGATGCCGGGCAGATTTACCCGGGTATGCCCATGATCGATGTTTTTGAAAACACCCAGGTAAAAAACTGGGTAAATCTCTGTGAGACAATTTTACATAGCGCTAGCCGTGATGGTGATACCGTAATTGAAGAATTCACCGAGAATTTTCTACGGGCTCGCGCAAAAATATAAGAGAGGGTCACCTATCATGCCCGTCGCAGTCACTGGAATCGGTTTGTTCGTTTCCGGGCATACTGATGTAGACGTATTGTTCAACACCCTTGCTGCCGGCCGGTCTGTCATTCGTTTTGACAAACTTATGCAAACGCTTGGCGTAGCGCGTATTGCAAGCGGCGCCTTAGAAGAAAACCAGGTTGAATGGCTGGATCAAAACTACCCTGGAATTTCGGATGACGCCACCAGCATTGCCGGCAAAATGCTATTTCATTCAACCATTCAGGCCATCCGGGAAGCGGGCCTGGAAGATATAGATTTCACAAGCAGACACGGGATGTTTATTGGCATCAATAAAAACCTGATCACACTCCAGCAGCTATATTCAATGCTGGCGCGATACGATATCGAGGCTTCAAGGCTTATGCCGCAGCCGCATTGGCAACACCAACGCCCTGATCTTTTACGACCCGATCAAGCGGTTGAGCCTTTGGTCAAGCATCTCAATTTCACCGGCACCGTCCAAGTACACGGTGACGCTTGTGTGGCAGGCGCCGCTGCTATCATCTCCGGTTATCGACGCATCGTGTCGGGCGAAATCGATATGGCAATCTGTGGGGCAACCGAGCAGGCCAGCCAGCCGATTATGCAACTTATGTTTTCTCAACTTGGTGCGCTAGCGCAAAAGTCTTTTGACCACGCCGAACTCGTGTCGAGAGCTTTTGACAAAGATCGCAATGGCTGTATTTTGTCGGATGGGTCAGCGGTTCTTATTCTCGAAGACGCTGATCACGCCAGAGCACGTAATGCCGAGGTGATCGCTTATATAGCAGGTGTTTCACGATGCAGCGAAGCAGTTCAAATAGTATCAACATTGCCCAGTGGTGAACGCTATGCCCAGTGTATGCAGATGGCCCTGCAGGACGCAGGCCTTGCCCCTGGCGCGATCGAACATATCAATGCTCACGGCACGTCGACCGTGCTCAATGACGCGGCTGAAAGCCGGGCAATTTATAGTATTTTCAATACCAAGCCAAGTGTTACGGCGACCAAATCCGCATTGGGTCACGCGCTGGCCGCCAGCGGTGTTGTCGAGCTGGCATTGTGCGCCCAATCGATAAAGAAGCAACAGGTTCTGCCGTCACTGAACTTTGAGGAACCCGGGTTTCAGGAACCGCATCTCAATATCGTTCATCAGAGCCGGCCAGAACCCCTCAATTACATACTGAGCAACTCGTTCGGATTTGGTGGCGAAAACTGTAGTATTGTAATGGCGCGGGAGCAAAACTAATGCCGGTCGCATTTCTTCGCCAGGGATGTTCTCTTCTTCCGGGAATCAAAAAGATTTCAGAAATACTGCACACCGCAGAGGCAATACCGATTAAAACAAAAACGTTGGCGCCTGATGATACCCTGGGACTTACAAATCGATGTGGCCTATTGCCGCCCGACGATCTTGACTCCCTGAAAGTCGGTCGCATCATACGAAAAACGTCGGAACAGCAATCCCGCTGGTTGATAAAGGCCGGCTGTGAGACATGGCAGCGCTTATACGGCGAGCAGGCCGGGGGCACACACACCGGTCTGTTTGCCGGACTGGCGACAATCGCCTGTGACGATGACAAACACGTCTATTGTTTTAAAAACCCGAAACGAAAAGCAATTGCCGCGACCCTTCTGCGCAAAACCCGGCCATTAGCCGGCTTGGCTTTACTCAATACGACAGCGTGCAGCCATTTGGCCACACAGTTGCAAATCACAGGCCCCAATGCAGCCTTTTCACCCCATGCCGACGCTGGGGCAGCAGCGCTGACCGAAGCCTATTTTAACGTCCTTGAAGGTAATTGCGCGCGGGCATTATGTGGCGCGGGCAGCCAAAAAATCACACCATTATATTTTCTGGCATATGAATCCCTGCTGAAAAAATTTGCGGCTACCCCCTGGTTTCCAACCGAATCCGCGGCCTTTATCGGGATTGACAGCGTATACGGCACCGCGGATGGCATCCCCCCGGACGGTATCCTCATAGACACCTTGCGCGCCTTCGGGTCTGAAAAAAAACATCGACTCCCGGCAATTGACAAACTTTTGGCGCGGCTCAGGGTTAACAACCGAAATCTCCCGGAACAGGTAATTCACACCGGCACGGTTTCCTACAGCGACACGTTAAGAGTATTGACTGCAAGCCATCTACCCACTGCCAATCAATTTTTTATCGACACGATGACCGGCTATACCGGCCCGGCATCGGTTCTACTGGCAGTTAATCTTACCTTGGAAATCTTCAAACAAGGTATCGCACTCGATCAACACAAGACGGTAAAAAAAATAGCGCAGGCCCCTCAAACATCTGCATTGATTATTGCACAGGGTCTTGAGGGGCAGGTGAATTATCTATTGGTAGGAAAAGCACCATGACGTGTCAGCATAGGGTTGTTGTAACCGGAATCGGCATCGTTAGCAGCTATGGCAATACGGTTGATGAGTTTTGGAACGGCGTTCGCAACGGTCGCACAGCCATAAAAAGCTGGCAACCCCATGATGTGGATGACTTTCCGGTCAAATACGCCGCAACGATTGACAAACAGGCGTTTGGAAGAAAGTTTGCCCCCTGGGTTGAATCACATAAGAATATAGAAAGAAGAGGTCTGTTTGGTGTTGTCGCAGCGCACCTGGCATTTAAGGATGCGCGCCTCAAACCCGATGCCTCACCGGGCGTCAGCACCTGCAGCGGGGCGCCGGAAATCAGTGATACCGACCTGGCCGCAATGGTGGGCGACAGTGAGACCGAAGTCATTCAAAATCTTCGACGTCATCGCCATCAGTTGACCAACCATTCCGGTATTCGTTGCGGCAACGACTCCATGGCAGCCGCCATTGCCAGGCACCTGCACGCCGATGGGCCGGTGTTAAATGTCAATGGTGCCTGCGCCGGTGCGGCCCAGGCCATTGGGCTGGCATTTCAGTGCATCCGGCGTGGCGAAAAAGAGCTCATGGTCGCCGGGGGCGCCGATTCGGTGCTCAATCTTCGAACCATGTCCAAACTGTTTCTGCTCAAAGCCCCCTCGACCGCCACACGCTATGGCGCAGCGCTATGCCGGCCATTTGACAAGGGGCGGTCCGGACTGGTCGCCGGAGAGGGGGGCGCAATTCTGGTGTTGGAAGCACAAGACGCCGCAAAACGCCGTGGCGCCGATATTTACGGCGAGATCTTAGGCTACGGCAGTTCTTTGGACGCGTACAAAATCACGGCGCCGCACCCTGAAGGCGCCGGCGCGCATACAGCCATGGCAGCCGCTTTGCGGGACGCAAAGCTTCCGGCGGAGAAAATCGATTATATCAACGCCCATGGGACTTCGACCCCACTAAACGATGCCATCGAAACCAGGGCGATAAAAGCGGTTTTCCCGCATGCATTAAAAACCGGTCTTAAAATTTCCTCTACAAAATCGATGATCGGGCATTGGATTGCCGCGGCAGGCGCGCCGGAGGCGGTGGTCACCTTGCTGGCGATTAAAAACAGTGAAATTCCTCCCACCATCAATCTCGATACTGCCGCTAAAGATTGTGATCTGAATTATGTCGCCCATCAATCCCAATCAGCGCGTGTCGACTATGCGATGTCCAACTCCTTTGGTTTCGGGGGAATCAACGCAAGCCTGATTTTCGGGAGATATAGCGAATGATGGAAGATGATAATAAAGATATCGTAATTACGGGAATGTCTGCCCTACTGCCCCCGGGTCCTGTTTCAAGTTTGCTTAATGCGAAGTCCTTTGATCCTGACAGATCGACCGTGTCACGCAAATTAAAGCGCTGTTGCAAGCAAAGCGCATTGCTGGCGGTGGAAGCCGGTGAAAGGGCCATGCACATGGCGCAGGTCGTTCCCGGAGAAAAAAAATATCGCTGGGGATTCTATACAGGGCAAAACGGTTATCAACACCCGGACTTCGACGACTTGGCCCCTGCGCTGGCAGGCGTAAAAATCGATCGCTATGAAGATATTCTTGCCCACTTGTGGCAGTCCAGAAAAGTCAATCCATTTCTCATAATCCACGCGCTGAGCAACAATCTGTTGAGCATATTGAGTCTGCATTGGAATTTGCAAGGGGATTGCGGCGCGTTTATTCGAGATAAAAAAGGCGTTGCCGGTGCACTGCAGGAAGCCGTCTTTGGCTTATCAACCGGTGTGTGCAACATCGCCTTAGTAATCAACGCCGGGATGCATTCAGACCTGATAAGTCGCGATCTTGCCGCGCTGTCAAAACACCCGTCGCGCGAAACAGACCGCACGCAGGCAGCGGCGTGTGCATTGGTGCTGGAAAACAGAGCGCATGCAATAAAACGTTCGTTAACACCAATCGCCGGGCTGGACCTGCTACCGTGCGGTTGCTATCGTCCGGATCTACCTCAAAATAATGTCCTCACCTCACTGCATCCAATGATACTGGACCTGATGATATCCGACTGTCATTCGGAAAACGACTCTTGCGAAGATATCACCCGGGCAGTCAAAGCCATGTTAAAACCGAGAAAAAGTATTGAGTTGTGGGCGGAACCGACCCATAAAGGATGCGAAGGTATCGCGCTCAATGTACTCATTGCGGCCCATTTAAGTGTGCAAACACGGTTGAACTATCCTTTTAAACCGAGTCAACGCTGCCTGGCGATAACCAGCGAGCAAAACGGCTATGTCAGCGCGGCATTAGTAAAAGGACCGTGAATACCGTGACCGCCTATCAGACTTATTGCAAACCGGCGTTGGCAAAAGCACTGTACAGTCTGAAAATGGATAAAATTATACACCGGGCCGAAGGTGCATACGTATACTACCGCAACAAGTCTGGTGACGACTGTCGCGTTTTGGATCTTTTGGGAGGTTACGGCGCCATTCTGCTGGGACACAATCCGCCCCGGCTAGTCAAGCAGGCCATCGCCCTGCTGTCCCAAAAAATCGCCATTCACAATCAGTTTTCCATTCGCAACGGCGCGGCCCAATTAGCGGCCGAACTCAACCCGATCCTCAAACAGCAAACAGGTTGGAATGAAGATTTCATGTTGGCCTTTACCAACAGCGGCGCCGAGTCGATCGAGGTGGCGCTGAAGCACGCCGAGTTTATTCGCGGTCAGAAACTAACCCGGCTGCAACAGGAACTTGCAACCGCGGCCGACAAGCTGCGCGGCACCGACCCGGCCGAGTGGAAAATCTGCGCTGAAGATCGCGACCTGTTGGCACTTGATACCTGTCAAAGCCGGGCCAACATCGACACCGCGATCAAAGTATTCAATACCCGCCAGTTTTCCCGCCCGCCGGTTTTTGTGGCGTTGAAGCATGCGTTTCACGGCAAACTTACCAGTTCGATTCAACTCACCCACGGCAAAATGTACCGACAACCGTTTCACCGCTTCGGCCTGACCGTACGTTTTATGACGCCTGCTGAAATTGAGCAGCAACTGGAAGCATTGTTGCAAACCGAGAACGCATGGGTGTATCTACCGGCTCGCGAGTCGAATCACATCATTTTAAAACGCCGCCCCCTGCCGCTGGTCGGCGCCGTTCTCGCCGAGCCGGTGCAGGGTGAAGGAGGCGTCTATTGTCTGACCAGAGAACAGATCCGTATCCTGCACGCAGCCAGGGATAAATGGCAATGCCCCTTGATTGCCGACGAGATTCAAAGTGGCTGCGGCCGCTGTGGTTCTTTTCTTGCCGGAAGCCAGATCGGTTTCAAACCGGATTACATTGCACTTTCCAAAGCATTGGGCGGCGGCATCGCCAAGCTGGGCGTCGTGGCGATTCGCAAGAGCGCCTATGCCACCGGTTTTGACATCATCCAAAGTTCCACCTTCGGTGAAGATGATTATTCCGCCATGATTGCGCTTGGCTACCTGCGCCTACTGGAACAAAATGATGGTAAAATTTACCGCCGGGTAAAAGAGACAGGGGCCTTTTTAAAACAGAAACTGGAAGCATTAAAAAACGAATTTCCTGACATAATAGCAGATGTCCGTGGTAAGGGATTGCTTCTGGGCGTGGAATTCACAGATCAGTCAAAGGCTGACTCGCACCTGCTGAAAACCGTCGCATATCAAAAAATGTTGGGTTATCTGCTGACGGGACATCTTTTGAATGAAGGCGGCATTCGGGTTGCGCCGCCGGCCAGCGCACCTAATGTCATTCGACTGGAACCTTCCATCGAAATCACGCAGGAAGATATTGCGCATCTGATTCAGGCGCTGAAAAACATCTGCCTGGCGCTACGTTATCAGGACGCGCATTTCATCTTACGCTATCTTACCCGGGAAAACGAAACACCGGCTCCCGGCAACGCCCCCAGGGACTACCGCGCATACTATGCCGACGGCGGTTTTTCAAAGGCAACCGGTCACGACACAAGGCTAAAACCGACCAAAGTCGCATTTATCAACCACCTTATCTCCTCAGACTGGCTGGAACATGTAGAGCCTTCATTTGCGGGCGTTTCGCTCGCGGCAACCGATCGTCTGCTGAACCGGATGGTATATGATCGTCGCTCAGCACCTTTTGCGCCGGTGCGCATCACATCTTCAAACGGCAGTTGTGTTGATTTCATTCTCTACCCATTGGTCATCACCGCCGCCCGGATTGAAGCAATGCTGGCGAACAACGATCTGGAAGAAATTCGAGCCGCCATTGACGAACGCGTCATCACTGCCCGCAATGACGGCTGTAAAGTGGCGGGCCTGGGGATGTTCACTTCCATTGCGACCAACAACGCCAAGTCCGTGAAAGTGCCCGGCATTAACTTAACCACGGGCAATGCCCTGACAGTAGCGATCGCCGCCGATGCGATCAAAAAAGTGTGCCGGGACGCAAATAACGCCGCGCAGTGCGCCGCCGTAGTCGGTGCGGCCGGCAATATCGGCTCGGTCTACAGCTCAATACTGGCTGAGACCGTACCAAAACTGATTTTAACCGGCAGCCACCGCAAGGGATCGCAAAACCGGTTAAAACGAACCGCTGATCGAATTTATGAAGATTGCTGGCATGACCTGTCAACCATGTCGCCGCATACCATTACCGGTATCGCGGCCAAACTGCATAAACTGGCCTTTGTACGGCAATGGCTGACAAACCGGTCATCGCGGCCCGCGTCCGGTATCGGCCGGGCGTTGCGCGAAGCCATTGAAGAAAAATACGGCCAGGATCCATTTATTGTAGTCGCCGACCGCATCGAGGCGCTTCAGGAAGCAGATATCATTTTATGCACGGCAAACGCAGCCGACGCTTTTATCGATACACGGTTGCTAAAACCAAATGCCGTGATCTGTGACGTTGCCGTGCCGCATAATCTGTCGCAGGAAGCGCTGGCGAATCGTCCCGACATTGTGTGCATTCGCGGCGGAATTGTAAAAACGCCGAATCAGGAAAGCCTGGACCCGCGCGCACGCGCCTATCTGAAAGAGGGGCAGGTCTACGCCTGCATGGCGGAGACAATGCTATTAGGCCTGGAAGAATACCCCGGCAATTACTCCTACGGCAATCTCAGACGTGAACAGGTACATAAAATTCTTCAGATGGCAAAAGCGCACGGATTTGGCTTGGCAACAATTAAAAACAGAAACGTCGATGCGATGGACGATGGGCGGCCCCTGTCGTGAGCGATCAACCAATGGAGTAATTGTATGACGGATCAAAACAAGCAAACGACGTTAAAAAAAATCGCGCTTGTTACCGGTGCGGCCAGTGGTATTGGGGCTGCGGTGGTCAGACAGTTTATCGGTTCAGAACAGTTTCGGGTAATCGCAGTGGATCGTAACAGAAGCGGCCTGGAGGCCCTGCAGGCAGAACTCGGTCCCGCCGGCAATGATGATTTGACGAATTACACCATTGATCTGGCTGATTTTTCATCCCTGAACACGGTGCTGCGTCCGGCGATCGAAGCGCTGCCCCATGTGGACGTAGTCATTGCAGGCCACGGAATCGCTGATGAAAACCAAATCGCGCAACATGAAATCTGGGACAAGGTGATGGCCGTCAACCTGACCTCAACCCAACGGTTAATGGCCGTCGTTGATTCCCGGTTAAGGGACAATGGCCGGGTGGTCGTGATCTCCTCCGTATTGGGGCGGGCCGGCAAGTCGGCCAACACCGCCTATTGTGCTTCCAAACATGCCCTTCTGGGATTGGCAAAAGGCCTGGCGTTGGATTGGGCGCCTCGCGGCATCACCGTCAATGCCATCTTGCCGTGTTGGGTCGACACGCCAATGCTGCGTGCAGAGTCAAAACCCCAGGCAGACGCGTTGGGGATATCCATTGATCAAATGATGCGCCGGCTCAAAAAGCGCATACCGCTGCGCAAGTTGGTCGCCGATACCGATGTCGCCGACTGTATTGCTTTTCTTGTTTCGCCGCAGGCATCGATGATAACCGCGCAAAGCATCGTCATCGATGGGGGGTTTGGGTGCGGTCTTTAAGGACTTTTTAGTAAAATGCAAAACTACCTGGAATTTGTAGCCCGTTTCGCAAAATCGATTTTGGTTCTGCTCGGATTGATAACATTTTATTTTATCTGGCAAATCGGTTACCTGACCGAAGACAGCAACCCATATCTGCTACCGGAAACGCATCCGGCGCGCAAAAGCCTTCTCGATATGCGCAAGGATTTCACCGGTACGCATGATGCGGTGATCGTCACGCTTTACAATGACGCGACCATTTACAACAAGGACAGCCTCAACGCGATCTTTGAACTCACCCGCCAATCCCTTAACTTCATGTTTGCCGACGAGTCTGATCGGGCGCGGTTGGCGCTGATCAAAAAAAAATATGCGCGCAATAAGACCCTGGTGACCGGTATCGATCAAATCCTGGCAGACGGTTTCGCGCCAAGCGATGGCGCCGCGGCAAGAAAATTATACCAGCAAATTGACGCCGCCTGCTTATCGGCGGCGGATTACAAATATCTGCGCGTTTTTGCCGAACGCGTCGATCCGATAAGAGAAATGGCCGGATTGGCCGCCACCGAAGATGTGCGGCTTGATGCCGACGGTGCCCTAAGCGTCGCAATTCCCGTCGACGGCCTTGATCTCGATCCTCAACCGATCCGCAACGCCACCCTGGGCAACGAGTTGATGGAGATGGGGATGGTGGACAAAACCGGTAAGGTCGCACTGATCGCAATTGAAGTGAGCATCCTGCAGGACGACGCCCAAGGTCAGTTAAGGGCCTATGAAGCCTTTGAAAAACTGATTGCGAATTATCAAGCCCAACACCCGCAATTTACCGATGAAATATTTATCGGCGGAACCCCCGTGTTTTTCGCTGAAATGAAAAAAGTCATGGACCATGACCTGGGCATACTGTTACCGGGCGTTATTCTTCTGGTGGGCCTTGTTCTGCTGTTTTTCTTCCGAACCACGTTGGGCGTGGTAATCCCCCTGGTCAATGTGGTCATGTGCACCATCTGGACCCTCGGGATGATGGCCCTGACCGGTGTACCGCTCGACCTGATTACCAGTATGTTGCCTGTTTTTTTAATCACGATCTGCTCGTCGGACGCGATCCATGTGATGGCGGAATACTATCGTCGGCGCCGGCTCACACCGGACAATCGCGAAGCATTGGCCCTGACCATGAAATCGATGAGTTCACCGGTTATCCTGACCACCCTGACAACCTGCCTGACCTTTACGGTATCGACAGCCACCAGTATTGCCAACCTGCGCCATTTCGGTATTTTTATTTCCTTTGGCATGTTTGTAGCGATGCTCATCTCATTGCTGCTGATTCCGGCCTGGCTTGCCCTGCTGGCCAAAAGCCCGAAGATTAAACGTGCCGCGCCCCAAAAAGCCGAAGACTATATCATCAGCCGGTTTTTAACCAACCTGTTCAAACCGGTAATCAAATACCGGCCCGCTTTTATCGCCGGTTTTGCCATTTTGATTATCGTCGCCGGCTGGCTGGCTTCCCGGGTTTATACGGATGATATGGGCAGCGGCTACTTTGCCCGGGACAATACTTTCCGCAAAGCGGACGATTTCATCAACAGCCATATCGCGGGCACCAGTCCGGGCTGGATCGAAATCGACACCCATCAAAAAGACGGCGCCCTGAAACTTGAAGTCGTCAGTTTTGTCGATCAATTGGAAAAATTTCTCCATCAGCAGAATAACGTCACCTACAGTTACTCAATTGCCCGTTATGTGCGCCGGATAAACTACGTTTTAAACGCTCATGACGCCAAGTATAACCGCCTGCCCATGGCGCGGGAGAAATTCAGGGCGGTGAATCAGAACACCGGCGACGTATACGAACACCAGATCACGGGCGACGACTTTGTCCGCCAGGCGGTATTGCGGTACGAGAACGGCGGAGGGTCGGACCTTACCAATGTTTTAAACCCGGATTTTTCAAAAACGGTTCTTTTGTATACCATGAACACCACCGTGGCGAGCGACTACCAGGCGCTGCTTGATGTCCTGGAACCCTGGTTAAAGGAAAACACACCGGCGGGACTTGATTACAAACTGGCCGGACCGCCCGTCATCTGGACCGCGGTTCTGGATGAACTCCTGGCGGCCCAACGGCTGAGCCTGGGCCTGGCGTTCGGCACCGTAATTCTGGTGATGAGTTTATGGCTGCGATCCATCCGCATGGCACTGGCCGGTACGCTGCCCCTGGCGGTCACCGTTTTGTGTTACTTTGCCGTCATGACGGTGCTCGACATCGAACTTAACATTGGTACGGCCATCATTTCATTTCTTGTGTTGGGGATCGTGGATTATTCCGTCCATTACTTGCTACGCATTGAAGAAGGCTTGCAAGGGGGGTTGAAACTGGATGACGCCCTGATGTCGGCGTTGACAAAATCAGGCCGATCCATTGTGGCCAATGTATTCGTTTTCAGTATCGGTTTTATCGCGCTATTGTTTTCATCCTTTAAACCGATAGTCGATTTGGGGACATTGGTCGGTTTTTCACTTTTTATCAGTGGTGTAATGTCTCTGTTCGTGATCACATTACTTGCGCCCTGGCTGATCCCGAACCGTGAACTCTCCGCCAGCTAGTGCCCATCCGGAAATAGTAGATTTTGGCCCAGGCCAAGGCCGTAGCGAATTTGAAACCGCAGGCGTAGCCTTGCTACGTCGCAAGAACATGAATGGCTACGCCATTATTTCAAATTCGTGAGAACGCCG
>JANQIE010000021.1 GCA_028282295.1 Desulfobacterales bacterium
TACAACGTCGCCCTTGGCGCCTTGGCTCGTGTCCGCCCGGAAATAGCATTTTTGGCCCTTGGCGGCGTTCTTGCGTTTTTACGATCCGCTGCAGTAACGTGCTATTCCTGCGGTTGCCAAAATGCTTGGGCCTTGCCGGGAATCAAAAATTACTATTTCCGGATGGACACGTTTTATATCTTTAATTGCGGCGGCATTGTGATTACGCGTCTGCGCGAGCCTTTGCGTGAATCGCCCCGATGTCCGGCTGTTGTATTTTGGAACATTGATAAATGGTGACCGGTGCAGTTTGTCGGGAGAAGCAAGATTTGCTCGCAGGTAAACCGACTTTACGAGTGAAAAGTTTTTTAAAAAGCACTATCGGCTTTTATCTGCAACTTAAAATGTGCAAAGAGTTGACTCGAATATTAGGCAATGCGAAATAAACGATCGATAGTGTCCATCCGGAAATAGTAGATTTTGGTCCAGGTCGGCGTTCTCACGAATTTGATATGGACCAAAATCTACTATTTCCGGATGGGCACTAGCAAAACCGGGAGGGCTCCGGATTTCGCGTTGCCAAGGATTCACGATAGGTTTACTACAGCTTTGTTTTTGGCGCCTTGGCTCTGCTCGTGCCCATCCGGATTTAGCATCTTCTGGTCTATAGCGGCGTTCACACCGATTTGCAATAATGGCGTCGCCATTCACGTTCTTACGACTTAGCCTTGCTACGCCTGCGGTTGCAAATCGGCTGTGGCTTTAACCTGAGTCAAAATATACTATTTTCGGACGGACAACTGCTAGCTCCGGCTTTTGCAACTTTGGGGTTAACACGCTGAATGGGTTGTGGCGGCGCTGTCTTCAGAAAAATGTTCGGCCTCGTAGACCTTGATGTCGATATTGGCATCCTGCCAGGCATCGCTGGATAGGCCCGCCTTTTGACACAAACATTCTAAAAATGATTTCTTATTCGGCAGTTGTTCCCATACTTGCGGCAAGAACGTTGAGCGGTGGTGGGCCCTGGAGATAATGACACCATGTTTTTGCGGTATCAGCTTGTGCAGCAGATCCTGGCTGTCCTCATACTCAAGTGGTTGCGGCAGTGTCAAGACACTGATCTCGATAGTGACGTCCTTGAACTCCTCGGGTGTTAGCGGGGAAAAGCGTGGATCACAAAAGGCGGCGTTGACTGCGTTTTCCGCCACGCCGACAATCAGCGGTTGCAGGGCTTCAATGATGCCGATGCATCCTCTGAGCTTGTTTCTGATATGCAGGGATACAAAGCATCCGCGACTTTCGCGCAATGCTGATGTGGGTTCGCTTCGAGGTTGTTGGGGCGGTTTCTGCTCCAGCTTGTCGGCAATCGCTGTGCGTGCGACGTTTAGCAAGGTCCGGCGTTCGTTTTCTGTAAGGTGGGGCATGGCCAAATCTCCTTATCGGCACCTGGCGTTAGGGGCTCGCGCAAAAATAATTCACATTTTATGCATCCCGGCTTCAAGTCATCCTGGTCCGATCTTCGGCTCCAAAATCCTCGCCATAGCTTGCTATAGCTGCGGTTTTGGCACCTCAGATCGAACCAAGATGACCTAAATCCGGGCGCCTAAAATGTGAAATTGAGCCCTTAGGAGTGCCGGGCCGATCTATGTTTTTTTGTAAATAAAGGCCCAGTAGACATAGCCGATGAATACTGTCCAGGCGATAATGCAGATGGTGTAGGCTTTCCAGTCGGTCGGTTTTTTGGCAATACCGTATCGGTCGACTTCGCCCAGTTTTTGCTTGCATTCCAGGCAGACAGTCATGCGTAACGGTAATTCTGTCGCACAGTTCGGGCAACGCTTGGACGAATAGTTGGGCCTTTTTTTGTCTTTGCGTTTCAGCCACTTCATTTTTAGGTCTCACGTTTCATCGTAAATTTGTGTCAGGGTGGCAACCCAACGGTCGTGTTCGAGATTGGCCTTTGACTACAACCTGCACAATCATCAGTTACCAGCGGCATGGTGCTCATTTGATCCCGCCGTGCGCTATCTCCTTTTCTTGAACGGCGCGCACAAGTTGATGCACGGTGCGTGCAAGGACGTTTAAAACCTGATTTGTCGGCAACCTAATTTATCGGCATTTTTTGGTCGTAGCTTAAGGGCTCGCGCAGAAATAATTTCGCATTTTAGGCGCCCGGCTTCAGGTCATCTTGGTCCGATCTTCGGTCCCAAAATCCTCGCCATAGCTCTTGCTATGGCTGCGGTTCTGGCACCTCAGATCGAACCAACCTGACCTGAAGCCGGGCGCCTAAAATGTGAAATTATTTCTGCGCGAGCCCTAAGGGTCGCGGAAAAAATAAAATCCCTTCTGTTTTTTGATGTTATTCGTTGAAAAAGTCCGCCGATGTTTCCACATCGCTTTTGTCTTTGATTTGTTGAATCCAGTTTTTAAAGGCGTTGGTCTGTTTTTGCTGCAGCAGGCGTTTGGTGATCTGTTTTTTTTCTTTTTCAAAAGCGTTGGTATCCGGTTTTTTACGCTCCCTAAAATGCACGATGTAATAGCCCTTGGGGCCTTTGAAAACTTGTTCCGCGAAGGGCGTTTTTTTAGACAGTTTGAACGCATTAGAGGCGATTTCAGGCTCAAAACCGATATTCGGTATGGATGCATTGCGTTTGAAAAATCCGGTACTGACAATTTTGCGTTTTTTCTTTTCGCTGAGGGCTTTAAGTGTCGCGCCGTTTTTCAGGGCTTCAAGAAATTCGGTTGCGTTTTGTTTGGCCTTTTCCTCTTGCTGAACCTTGATCAAGTCAGCTTTGACTTTGTCCTGGACATCTTTCAGGGGGGGGATTTGCCCTTCTTTTTTCTCAATAGGTTGGATGATGAAATACCCGTCCGGCATGTCCTGGATTTCACTGATTTGCATTTCTTCCAGGCCAAAGGCGATTTGAGCAAACTGGGAACGGTTTTGAATCCCTTGCGACGGTCCGCTCGTGTCGAAATAATCCGTGGTGACTATCTCTATTTTTAATTGAGTCGCGATTTTGTTGAGATCGTCTGTATCGAAGGTCGCGTTGAAAGCATTTTCCGCCGCCGCATAGGCCATGTCGTCCGCTTTGCGGTCAACGATTTTCGTGCGAATTTTTGTTTTGGCGTCTTCGAATGAGGTTGTGGTGGCGGGATTTACTTTTTCAACCTTAATAATATGCCAACCGAACTGAGTTAATACAGGGTCGCTGATTTCCCCTGGCTTCATCGAGAAGGCGGCGTCGGCAAAGGGTTTGACCATGGTTTCACGTCTAAACGTGCCTAAAAATCCCCCAACGGACGCACTGGGGCCTTCGGAATGTTTTTTTGCCAGTTCGGCAAAGTCTTTTCCCTCACGCGCGGACTTGAGGACGTCCAGGGCTTTTTGGCGTGCCTGGCTTTTGGTTTTTTCATCGGCACTTTTTTCTAGCTTGAACAGGATGTGGCGTGCCTGCACGGTCGCGGGTTTCGCGAATTCTTCGGTATTGGATTCATAATATTCTTTTAGTTGTTCGTCGGCCAATTCGATCCGGTCTTTGTAGTCCCGGCCTTTAAATTGCAAGTAACGGGCTTTTACCTGGGGTTTGGTTTTATATTGATTCTTGTTTTGTTCATAGTATTTGTTCAGTTCATCTTCACTCGGTTGTAGATCTTTGTATTCAGCGCTTTCAAATAAAACAAAATCGATATCCACCGATGTGTTGGACCATTCATACCAGCTTTGCGCTTCGGTTTCGGAAACATTGATACTCGTTTGCAGAATCGCACCCATTTTTTGCGACATCATCGATTCGCGCTGAGAGGTTTCGAATTGTGCAGGAGTCATCCGGTTGCGATTCAATAGCTGGATATAAAGGCCGTGATCAAAGATCTCATTGGTTTGGAAGTAATTCATTTCCTTTATCGTTTGTTGCAGTTCGGCATCGGACACGCGCAACCCTTGCTGGGCGGCTTGCTGCAGGATCAGCTTTTGCGAAATCAGTTGGTCCAGAACCTGTTTTCTTATTTGAGCGTGGTCCAGGGTGCTCGCATCAAAGTTATTTTTGTAAATGCGGCGCAACAGGTCGATTTGGTTCTGGTAGGCATTATTGAATTCTTCCTCCGACACCTGATCACCATTGACCTTGGCGACCCAATTCGCTTCCCGGCGGTTCATATCCGGAATCCACAGGATAAACGCAACGACAATGATTCCTAAAATGAATTTAATAATCCAACTACCGGCTTGTCTCCGCATGATGTTTAGCATCTGAATCCTCTCTTATTCGTGCCTTGCCGAAAAAAAAGTTTTTTAAATCGTCTTGTTGTTTTGGCGCTCACTATAAAATTCGCAAACACATCGAAACTATTGTATTTAAAAACATATTAAACTATTTTTTTTGATTTGTTTTGTCAACTCATTAGCGCCCCGCATTTTGCGGGTGCTACGACAAAAAAGATCTGAAGGATCTGAAATATCTTTAATAAACATATTGACAGGTTTCTCAGATTCTGTTAGTTCGCCCTGTACAAGAATTAAGGGGCTGTAGCTCAGCTGGGAGAGCGCATGACTGGCAGTCATGAGGTCAGGGGTTCGAACCCCCTCAGCTCCACCATTTGTAATAAAGGCTAATCGTTCACGGTTAGCCTTTTTTTTGTCATAAAAATCGACATGAATTACGCCCGTTAAAAAAGAGCAGTTTTTGTTTGGAATCTAGTCGCTTCTGATTTGTCGAATATAAGCCCGTGTCCATCCGTAAATAGCAGCTTTTGGTTCCTGGCAAGGCCCGAGCATTTTTTTAACCGCAGGCATAGCAGGCTGCTGCCGAGGATAAAAAATGCGAGAACGCCGCTAAGGGCCAAAAGATGCTATTTTCGGATGGGCACTATCCTTTATCCCTCGCGCCACTAAAATCTACGCGGCCTTAGCTTGACAACGGCCATGGATTAACCTAAACAACGAATTCGGTGTTGGCTCTGATAAGCTCAACATGGTATTTGATTTGCATTTGTTTGCAGTTATTGGTCAATCAGGTGATATGAGGTGACAGCCCACTATGAGCCGGATACGTCCCACACCGTTAATATGGTCGCTGGTGCTGATTGCCGTTACTGTCGGTGCGTTGTCCATATTGCTGAAAGCGCAACATTCACGGCCGTCTGCAAACGAGACCACTCAGCCGATTCGAGGCGGTATTTTGGCGCCGATGTCGCACAAAGGCGATGTACATCTTTATTTCTCGATGGATCACGATAATTTTCTGGTGGCTGAACCACGCCCATTGGCGCAGCCGGACGATGATGCGGCCAAAGCCCTTGTCATTCTCAGGGCCTTGATCGACGGATCGCGCAAAGGATTTATCAGAACCGTGCCGGCCCAAACCGGCGTCAATGCGGTTTATGTCACGGCCGACAAAACCGCCTACGTTGATTTGAGTGCTGAAGTCACGGAGCAGCATCCTGGCGGCGTCCAAACCGAGTTGTTGACGGTGTATTCGATAGTCAATTCGCTTGTTTTAAATATTGAGGCGGTCGAACAGGTGAAAATTCTGATTGACGGTCGCGATACAGAAACCCTTGCGGGTCATTTGAACCTGCGCTCTCCCCTAAAAGCTGACATGTTATTGGTACGATGAAGCAAAAATATTCGATTAACAACATTCGCAATATCGGTATTATCGCGCATATTGACGCCGGCAAAACCACGGTTACGGAACGGATTTTATATTACACCGGGCGGTCGCATAAAATCGGTGAAGTCCATGACGGCGAAGCGGTTATGGATTGGATGCCCGATGAACAGGAACGCGGTATCACGATCACCTCCGCTGTTACGACCTGCCACTGGCAGGACAGCGAAATTCACATCATCGATACACCGGGGCATGTTGACTTCACCATCGAAGTTGAACGCTCGCTGCGCGTTCTTGACGGCGCTATCGGTGTTTTTAGCGCCGTGGAAGGGGTTGAACCGCAATCCGAGACTGTCTGGCGTCAAGCGGATAAGTATGAAGTGCCGAAGATCGCATTCATTAACAAACTCGATCGCATTGGCGCGAATTTTTTAGGTACGTTGGATATGATCCGTGACCGCCTAAACGCCAATCCCCTGATTCTGCAAGTACCGATTGGCGAGGAAGAAACATTTTGCGGTGTGATCGACTTGATCCGGATGAAACAGATCGTCTGGGATGACGACACTCTCGGCGCGACCTATGCGGTGAGCGATGTCGATGCCGCCCTGACCGAAAAGGCGCTTGAGTATCGCGAGCAGTTGGTCGAGACGGTGGCCGATTTTGACGATGAAATTATGGAATTGTATCTGGCTGAGGAGCCGGTCGGAGAAGAGGCGCTGGTCAGTGCGGTTCGCCGCGCGGCCATAGATTTGAAAGCTGTTCCGGTGCTGTGCGGCAGTGCTTTGCGCAACAAAGGCATTCAACCCCTGTTAGATGGCATTGTCAGTTATTTGCCCAGCCCCAGCGATGTGCCGCCGGTCAAGGCCATGACACCTGAATCCGACGAGCCGGTCCTTTGCAAAGTCGATGACAAAGCCCCCTTGGTGGCGCTGATTTTTAAAGTGTCGATGATTGAAGGGCGCAAGTTGTCATTTGTTCGCATCTACAGCGGTACATTAAAAGCCGGCGCCGATGTGTTTAATCCGATTCTGAACAAGAAGGAAAAGATATCCCGGATCCTGGCGATGCACGCCAATAAACGTGAACGTATCGATGCCATCGGCGCGGGCAATCTGGTGGGAGTGATCGGATTAAAGGATTCGAGCACCGGTGAGACCCTGTGTTCGTCCGATCATCCGGTGCTGCTGGAAAAAATAGATATCTATGAACCGGTGATCTCCGTTGCCGTGGAACCCAAAACCCATTCGGATCAGGATAAACTGGATCAGGTGCTCGCCAAGTTCATGGCCGAAGATCCCACTTTGCGGGTGCGGCAGGACGAAGACACCGGCCAGACGATATTGTCAGGCATGGGCGAACTGCACCTGGAGGTGATCACCAGCCGCATGTTGCGTGAGTTTAAAACCAGTGTCAATGTTGGCAAGCCACAAGTCGTGTATCGCGAAACAATCGGTAAGCAGGTCGAAGTGGCGGCTGTGTTTGATAAGGAAATGGCCGGCCAGAAGCATTTCGCCGAGGTTAAATTTACCCTGACACCACTTAAACGGGGCCGCGGCCTCCTGTTTAAAAACGAATTGCCCGCAGACACGATGCCGGCTGAGCTGATACCGGTTGTGGAAAAAAGTGTGCTGGACTCCATGGAAAGCGGTGCTTTGATGGGGTATCCGGTGGTGGATGTGCAGGTGTTTCTAACCGGTGCGACTTTCAATGAATCGTTGAGTTCCGAGCTGGCCTTCAAAGTATGTGCTTCCATGGCATGCCAGGACGGATTGGCCAAGGGCGACCCCTTTCTGCTCGAACCGATTATGAGTGTTGAAGTTTTTGTTCCGGAGAACTTCATGGGCGATGTAATCGGCGATCTTAATTCAAGGGGGGGCAAGATCGAGTCGATCGAGGCGCAATTGGGAACCCAGGCGATAAAAGTTACCGTACCGCTTTCCAAGATGTTCGGCTATTCGACTTCCTTGCGTTCGGCGACCCAGGGGCGTGGAACCTTTACCATGCAGTTTTCCCATTTTGACCAAAGGAATTCTTAGGGCTTTGATATGAAGGAAACTAATTAACGTTTTTGGGACTCTTCATGCTGTTTTTTCCGCCGCTCTTTCTTTTTTTGTTTCTTTAGTCTTTGCAACAGATCCTGAATGTGCGTCTTGCGAGTTGCGGTGCGCGCCAATGCAAGTGCTTTTTCCAGATGGAAGATCGCATTTTTCAGGTGCCTGTTTTTCTCGTAGTGGCGTCCCAAGTAATAATGCGCCTCGGCCATATTGCCGAGTTTTCCATAGGCTTCGCCCAAGAATAAATAGGTTTGTCGATGCCCGTTTGGTTTGCCGACCGCCAATCGCAGATCGTCCACCGCCTCCTGATAGCGTCCTAAAACCAGTTTGCTGCGTCCTAGAAAAAACAGGCTTTCCACACTATCCGGGATCATACCCACCGTGTTTTCGAGGGTTTTGATCGCTTCCTCGTACTGGCCGTTCAAAAAATAAATCCGACCGAGATCCTGTAAAATAAACGGATCGAATGCGCGGTGTTCCAAGGCTTTTTTGATGTGTGCAATCGCCTGGGTATATTCGCCCCCCCGGGCCAGCGCCAACGCATAACCGTAGTGCCCCATTGGATTTGACGGATCATCACGGGTCGCGTTTTTAAATTCTTGCACGGCGATGGTTTCATCACTGTAGTGTGCCACCAGCCGTATGTGCATCCTTTGGAAAGGCAATCGGTTTTTTGTTTTAGGCGCGGTTTGCCGGCTGGACAACCAACTGTCGACATATGCGATGCGATGTTCCGAGGCTGGATGAGTGCTCAGGTAACCTGGAACCTGATCGGAGCCGTACCACTGTTTGGAGCGGATTTTTTTTAAAATTTCCATCAATCCCCGTCCGTTGTAGCCGGCTTTGACAAGATACTCCAAACCCAACTGATCGGCCTGGATCTCGTTTTCCCGGCTGTAGGCCAGAGCGGTCGCGCGGCCTGCGGCGATAGACCCGAAGGTAAGGGCGCTGCTGGCCGTGGCGTCGCCGCCGACTCCTAAGAAAATACCCGCCGCAACACCAGCCAGGGTGGCCATGTTGATTTTCTTGGAAGCGTCGATCCTCTGGGAAATATGGCGGCAATACACATGGGCAATTTCATGCGCCAGAATACCGGCCAGTTCCTCTTCGCTCTCCATGGCCGCCAAAAGTCCGCTGTGGATAAATACATGGCCGGCCGGGATGGCGAATGCGTTGTAAACATCTTCCTTAACGACATAAAAATGATATTCAAACGGTTGGGGCGGCATGACGGCCAGTATTTTTCTGCCGATACCTTCGACGTAAGTCTGGATGGTCGGATCGTGGATGAATTCGAAGCGTTTCTGGATGATTTTTAAAAACTCGCGCCCCATCTCTTCTTCTTCTTTGATCGTTATGCCCAAGGCGAGATTTGGAATTGCCACCGCTGTGAAGGTGACCAATATAATTGTCAGGCCGACAATGGCCGATCGAATATTCATGGTTTATTTCCCGCTAACTTGACGATCAAACAAACTTAAAGGACAATGATGTCCTCATAACAAACGCTTGCAGCATAATATTGATCCCGGGTAAGTGCAAGCCAATTGTAACTATTTTATATTACAAATAAAAAAAATGTTTGTGCGCTTGTGGCCCATCACGGCCGCCAATTGCGACGACCGGGGTTGTATGCTTTTCAAACCCCATATTTTATGTTAAGTTCCCCGATCATGGCAAATATTATATGCATAGCCAACCAAAAGGGCGGGGTCGGCAAGACCACCACGGCGGTTAACCTGTCAGCAGCCATTGCGGTGTCGGAAAAGCGGACTCTGTTGGTCGACTGTGACCCACAGGCCAATGCGACCACCGGTATCGGCATCGATAAAACCAATCTGGACAGAACTCTTTATCATGGTTTGATCGGTGCGGCTTCAGCCCAAAATCTAATCACGGACAGCCCCATCGAAACCCTCAAGGTGATGCCGTCGCGGGTTGAACTGATCGGCTTCGAAGTTGAGATGATGGATGCTCCCGGCCGTGAAGTCGCCTTGAAAAGACTTTTGGCGCAGGTCGAGGATGATTTTGATTACATCATTTTGGACTGTCCGCCGTCATTGAGTTTGTTAACTGTCAATGCCATGGTGGCCGCGGATTTTGTTTTGATTCCGCTGCAATGTGAGTTTTATGCCCTGGAGGGCCTTAGCCAGTTGAACCGGACGATCCAACGGATAAAAAACGGTTTTAATCCAAATCTGGAACTGGCCGGTATTCTTTTGACCATGTTTGATAAACGGACGAATTTGTCGTTGCAGGTCGCTGAAGATGCTGAACGGGTGTTTCGGGATCTGGTGTTCAAGACCGTGGTGCCCCGCAACATTCGTTTGGGTGAAGCGCCGAGTTTCGGCAAACCGATTTTGCTTTACGACGCCGCCTCGGCCGGTGCCCGGAGCTATTTCAGTCTGGCTAAAGAGATTATGCAAGCACCTGTTTAGTGAGTGAAAAGATGACAGAACGGCAGACACAACCGCAAAAACGTAAAAGAATGGCTTTGGGGCGAGGCTTGGACGCACTGATCCCCACCTCGGCCGTGGAGGACCTGGAGTCGCAACGGCTCATTGATTGCGATGTGACGCTGATTCGTCCCAATCGTTATCAACCGCGTTCCCGCTTTGCCGAAGATGAACTGCACGATTTGTGCGAATCGATCAAGACACAGGGGATCATTCAGCCTTTGGTAGTGCGCAAGGATCATGTCGGTTACGAACTGCTGGCCGGAGAACGGCGTCTCAGGGCAGCCAAGATGGCCGGTTTGAAGCAAGTACCGGTTGTGATCAAAACGCTTTCCGACGCGGATATGATTGAAATGTCGATTGTTGAAAATATCCAACGGGAGGATTTGAATCCGATTGAGGAAGCCGAAGCCTACCACCGGTTGATATCCGAATTTGATATCACCCAGGAACAGGTCGCCGAGAGGGTCGGCAAGAGTCGGTCGGCCGTTGCCAATTTTCTGCGTTTGCGCCAGTTGCCGGCGCCGATAAAAGCAACCATCGAAGAGGGCACGGTAAGCATGGGACATGCCCGTGCACTTTTAGGGATCGAATCACCGGCCCAGCAACAAGCCGCTTGGAAAAAAGTTGTCAGCAAGGGGTTGTCGGTCAGAGAGACCGAAGCCTTGGTTAAGAAATTCAAATCAAATCCTGTCAGACCTCCCCGGCGATCTGCTGCTGATCAGCACTACTATGTTGATTTAGGCGAGCAGTTGACCCGTCATTTCGGCACTAAAGTAATAATCAAAAAAAAGGGCCGCAAAGGCCGGGTAGAAATCGAATACTACAGCGATGATGATCTGGATCGTCTGATCGAGCGTTTACGGGGGGCGTGAGGTAGTGTCATTCAAAGCCTCAAGCTGAAAGTCTAATTAATGTCGCTACATATCATCATCGATGGATACAACCTGATCCGGCAATCCTCTTATTTCAGCACATTTGATATTCAGGACATCCAAATGGGCCGGGAGGCGCTCATAGACGCCCTGGCTTGTTACAAACGCTTGAAAAGGCATCGCATAACTGTTGTTTTTGACGGGGGCAATGCGTCTTGGCCGTCATCCCGTTCTGAACAGCATCAAGGCATTGAGATTCAGTATTCCCGACAGGGGCAGACGGCTGATGAGGTTATCACGAAGTTTGCCGCCCGTTTGCGTGAAAAGGCGCTGGTGGTAAGTTCGGATCGCGAAGTAATCGAGGCCGCGACCCGTAGTTGTGCCGCGACAATCGATTCAAATTCATTTGAGCACAAGATTACTGCGGCCGCCCAAGTGGCCGGGGTGGAAGACTTTGTCGAAAGCTTCGATGCCGATGGCTGGAAACCAACAACGAAAAAAAAGGGGCCGCGTCGCCGCTTGAGCAAGAGAGCGCGGCGCAACCGGAGTAAGATCGCCAAACTTTAATTGTTGCTATTTCCGGATGGACACTTACTAAAAGCTCAATGTCATATTGGATTGGACCCCAAGACTTGTTTGAAAAAATTACTATTCTATCACGAGCCCCTAAGCAGCAGATCATGCAGAAGCGGTAAACCACGCCATGAAGCGGATATGTGTCATTGATGGTCAAGGTGGTGGGATCGGCAGCGCAATTATCAAACGTTTGCAGCAACGATACGGCGATACCGTCGAGATTGTTGCCCTGGGTACTAATGCCGTTGCGACCGCCAATATGCTCAGGGCACGGGCCAACCGGGGCGCTTCCGGTGAGAACGCCATCGTCTTCACCATTCAGCATGCGGATTTGATCATCGGTCCCTTGGGTATCGTGCTGGCCAACGCCATGCTGGGCGAGGTATCGCCGGCCATCGCCGCCGCTGTTGCCAGTTGTCAGGCCCCCAAAATACTACTGCCCCTGCCGCAGGAAAATGTCACCATCGTCGGTGTCGAGTTGATGCCGCTACCGGAGATGGTGGAGGCCATGGTGGCGCAGTACTTGGGGTTCGCGAAAAACTAATTTTACATTTTATGCATACCGGCGTTAGATCTCCCGGCCCGATCTTCAGCTCCAAAATCCTCGCCATAGCTTGCTATGGTTGCGGTTCTGGCCCTTCGGATTGAACTAGGATGACCTAAATCCGGGCGCCTAAAGTGTGAAATTAGTTTTTCGCGAGCCCTCAACCTGAGTTTGTATCCTACCGAAGTCCAGACGCGGAAAGCAGAATTGCGGATGGGCTCCTTGATTCCGGAATTTGGGATTTTTTTTCCGCGAGCCCTAGATTAACGACATCAACCCCAACGTTGCAAAGTAGACTGATTTGAAGAGATTTTATCAAAATGAGAATAGTTGTAGCTAAAACAGCGGGTTTTTGCATGGGCGTGAAGCGTGCCGTCGAGTTAGGTCTGGATACAGGCAACAAACCTTCGGAGTCGATTTATACGTTCGGCCCGCTTATCCACAATCCCCAGGTATTGAACCTGCTAAAGGAAAAGGGAATTACCATTCTCGATACCATTCCCGATAAAGCCGGCGGAATCGTACTCATCCGGGCCCATGGTGTCCCACCGCAAGTGCAACGGGAGTTGAAGCAGGTTGGTTTCGAGGTGGTGGATGCCACCTGCCCAAGAGTAATAAAGGTACAGACGATCATTTGCAAACACGCCCGTAAGGATTATGCAACAATCATTATCGGCGATGCAGACCACCCGGAAGTAGTCGGGCTGTTGGGCTATACTGCCGGCCGGGGCTATGTGGCCGCCGACATGGAGTCGGTAAGGGCTTTGCCCGCCTTTGATAGAGCGATTATTGTCGCTCAAACCACCCAAAACATGCAGTTGTTCACCCAAGTAAAAGAATGGGCCGGGCAGCATCATCCCCACTATCTGGTTTTCAATACGATCTGTGACTCAACGGAAAAACGGCAATCCGAAGTTACCCGTTTGGCCCGGGCCGTGGATGCCATGGTCGTGGTGGGGGGGCACAACAGCGGTAACACCCAACGATTGGCTGATATCGCGCGCAAAACCGGTAAACCGGTGTATCAGGTGGAAACCGCGGCGGAGTTGGATGAAGCACAGCTTGCCGGATTTCAAAAAGTCGGCATTACTGCCGGTGCGTCAACTCCCAATTGGATAACCAATGATGTCTGCCGTGTTCTGGAAGAACTACCATATAAAAAAGGAAGGGGGGTGCGCTGTGTTCTTTTTCGCCTTCAGCGCGTCTTGTTGTTGACGAGTCTCTACGTCTCGGTGGGGGCTTGTGCGTTGAGCTACGCCGGTATGCATTTACAGAACATTCGCCCAAGCTTGGCCCATGCAATGATCGCGTTGCTTTACGTATTGTCCATGCATATCCTGAATCATTTGACCGGCGGCAAGGCCGACCGCTACAACGATCCCAAACGCGCCTCTTTCTATACGAAATACCGTTATTTGTTAGCCTTTTTAGCGACCGCCGCCGGCGCCGCCGGTCTTGTAATGGCGTATTCCCACGGCTGGCTGCCATTTTCAATATTGCTCATCATGAGTGTAATGGGGCTCACCTATAATCGGCGCCTGCTGCCGCGCCGTTTGTTTAACGGCAAGGGACGGCTGAAAGACATTCCGGGCTCCAAAACCGTCTTGATCGCCTTGGCCTGGGGGGTCGTTACGTCGCTATTGCCCTATATCAGCGAGCATGGGCGGGTGAGCTTGCAAGGTCTAGTGATATTCTTCGGCGCCACTGCGATGGTTTTTGCGCGTACCGCTTTTTTTGATATTCTTGATATGCAAGGTGACCGTATTGTGGGGCGCGGCACCATTCCTCTGGTGTTCGGTGCCCGCAAGACATTTAAGACCATTCAGTATACATTACTGATTTTAGCAGGTGTGCTGCTTGCAACGAGCCTGGTGCGTTTTATTTCCAGCCTGGGGGCGTTATTGGCGTTATGCCCGTTGATTATGTATTTGGTGATGGACCGGCATCGCAAAGGGCTGCTTCTACCGGGGATTCGGCTCGAATTTCTCATCGATACCCATTTTATTCTCGCCGGTGGTTTGGCTTGGGTTTGGGCGGTGGTCTAGTTCAGCGGCCAATAAGTGGCTCGCGCCCTTTGCGCAATCGCTTCAGATTATCTTTATGGCGCCACCAAATCAAAAAGGCGGTGACGCCCGCGCATATTGTCAGGGGCAGGGAATTACGGTTCAGCCAAACTGCAACCGGCAGGCAGAGGGTTGCGGTTAACGAACCGACTGATACCCGTTTGCTCAACCAGACCGCAGTGATAAAGACAAGCAGGGCCAACCCGGTTGCGGCTGGCGCTATACTAAAAAAAGCACCGGCGGCAGTTGCAACGCCCTTACCGCCTTTGAATTTCAAGTAAAGCGGGAAAAGGTGGCCGGCGATAGCGCCCAAGGCGATCAGGCCGATGAGAAAATTGCGCGTTTCACCGTGGAGAAAAAACATACCGAGCCCCACGGGTAGCGCGCCTTTCAGCATGTCGACGCCAAGCGTGAGCAGGCCGACTTTCAAGCCCACAACACGGGCCACATTGGTCGCACCGATATTACCGCTACCGAATTTGCGGATATCGATTTTTCGAAACAATCGCGTAAACAGCAATCCGGTTGGAATGCCGCCGAGTAAATAGGCGCTCAGCATAATTACTGCCCAGATTATCGTATTGGACTCAGTCATGGTTGGTGTTCCCGATATTAGGGCCGCGGAAAAAATAAAATGTCCTAAAGTACGTTTGCATTTGGGATATTTTATTTTTTCCGCGGCCCTCAGGACGCTTGGCTCGCCCCTGGTGAATCATGAACTGCCAAGTGATGCCGGTTATCATGAGTCACTTTCAAATTTTTTGCAAGGAGTCTTATAGGTTCGCTATGGAACCGATTGAATTGCCGATCGACGGTGTCCTTGATCTACATACATTTAAGCCGTCAGAGTTATCCGATCTGCTGGATGACTATATTACCGCCTGTTTGGCCAAACAAATCTATGATCTTCGTATTATCCATGGCAAGGGGCGAGGCGTCATCAAAAAGAAAGTCCACATGATTTTGCGTGCCCATAAGGCGGTTGTGTCTTATCGCGATGCGCCATTGGAAGCGGGCGGCTGGGGTGCGACCCTTGTAAAACTGCGCCGGCAGGACATTCCATGATTTGACATTTTTGTAACTATCTTATATTACAATATAAGATAGTTGCGGAATATGGATGGGCATTAAATAGCCAGCGATAGCGATGAGGATTTCAATGGCCGAGCAGCAAACGATTATTATCGCCTGTCACGCTTGTCAGGCTAAATATAAGGTACCCGCCACGTTAGTCGGACAAACGGTGCATTGTAAAAAATGTGAAAACGCCTTTACCGTCGACGCGCCAGCCAAAACACCAGCTCTGCCCATAACCGCCAAACTCGCCTTGAGCTATAAATTCCTCACCGAAGCCGAAATCAATGAGATTTTAACGCAACTATCCGCAAACACGGAGTCCATCACTGATGCCGTTTTCGAGCAACATCTAATCGGTAAGCAGGTGTTGCCGGAAGACAAATTGAATGCATTGCGAGCCGCTAAAAGTTTTTGGCAGGAGCGCCAGCAGGATTTGACATTCGGTGCTATCGCCGTGAAAAAGGGCCTTGTCAAAAAAGAAGATGTCGATCGCGTGCTGGCGCTGCAAGCTGAAAATTTTCGCAATCATCAAACGTGTATGATTATTGGTGATTTGCTGGTGGCGAGCAATCTACTTGCACCTGAACATCGTGATATTATTCTTAAGGCTCAGCAACGGTTGCGTGAGCAGGCGATGCAGCCGCCTGCAGCCGAAGATGACAACCAACCGGCTACGGCCGATGATACGGCTACGGAACAAGCGACGGTTGATGCGGATACATTGGATAAGCTGTTTGCTTTGCACGTAACCGAAGATGGTATGCAAGCCTTGCTGACAATTAAGAAGCCGCTGCCCAAGGCCGTTGACGTGTCTTTTGTCAGGGCGTTTTTGGCCCATCATGAGATTGTACAAGGCATTCGGGAAGACGATGATATCGCTAAATTTCTTCAGACGGGAAATGTAAACGAGCGTCCGTTTGCGGTTGCCGACGGTGTTGCTCCCAAAGCCGGTAAAGCCGCTGAGGTAAAATATTTATTTGAAATTGAGCGTGAGCGGGTTGGAACGGAACGAGAAGACGGACATATCGATTTTAGAGATCACGGTGAAATTCCGCACGTCAAACAAAACGATGTGTTGGCCGAACTTATTCCCGAAGTAGTCGGTGCAAGTGGTCGAGATGTGCATGGCCGGTCGTTGCCGGCGCCTGACAATGAACCGGTGAAATTAAGATGTGGTGCCGGTGCCGAGATAAGCGAAGATGGTTTGCAAATTGTGGCAAAACTTGACGGGCAGCCCAAATTGACCGTGAGCGGAAAAGTGTCGGTAATCACGGACCTGAAGATACCCGGAGATGTCGACTTGAAGACCGGCCACATCGATTTTGATGGTAATGTCAATGTGGGTGGCTCCATACGAAGCGAGTTTCGCGTGAAGGGTTGGAACCTCAGTGCCAAAGAAATACTGGCAGCCGCCATCAACACAGCCGGTGATGTGGACGTTAACGGGGGCATTATTGGCGGGGTAATACACGCCGAAGGATCGGTGCGGGCGAAATTTATGAAAGGGGCGAAAGTATACGCCTTCGGAGATGTTGTCGTCGAAAAAGAAGTCATGGATTGCACCATCGAAACCAGTGGTGCGTGTATCGTGAAAAGTGGAAAAATACTTTCTTCGGAGATTGCGGCCAAGAAGGGGATCGAGGCCTTTGATGTCGGCACGGATGTATCCAACCCGTGCCGCCTGCGAGTCGGTGTTGAGGATCATATTCAGAAGGCAATGGATGATTTCAAAAAGTTGATCAAAAAAAATAAAGCTGAACTGAAAGAAATCGCCAAACAAAACGACCAGTTGGATGAACAGGAGCGGACAACCCACCGTATAATCGCGGAAATGGCCCAGGTGCAGGACCGTTCAATTGTTGAAAAGCGCGATTTGCAGGAACAAGTAGCCAAAGCGGAGCAAGATGGTTCACCAGACGCCCTGGCCGATTTGCGCAAAAAAGCGGATGAGCTCGAAGGGCGTGCCAAACATGCCGAGGAGTCTTTGGCCGCGTTGTTTGCCAAACAAGATCAAATGGAAGAGCAGAAAAACAACAACCTTAATCGCGTAGAGCACCTGAAACAGGAAATCGCGGAATATCGGGATGAAATGGAGGCCGTCATCAAATGGGCCAAACGTGTAAAAAAAGTACCCACGATTAAAATTAAAGGCACGATCATTGCTGGAACTTTTTTGCATGGTGTTCATTCCACGATGGTTTTGAAGGAAAACCGCAAACATACTCAAATTCGTGAAGTGAAAACTACGGATCCCGAAGCTGAAGCGGAATATGAATTACGCTCCTCCATCCAACGCTAATGGTCGGTTCCACCCCACGTTTATGTCTCCCTTGTACATACCTTCCGTCACTGGATACCTTAATATTATTAAGACCGGCATCCGGGCGGTAACCCGCTTCATGCCTAACAGATTAATATTACAGCAAAAGCTATAATTTTTCCGTTTTTCCGAAAAAAGATAAAAATAAAACGCAAAAATTGCAAAAAAAGACTTGCATTTTTTGCAAACGTTTACTAATTATGAACCATAAACATTGCAAATGTGTGCAACATGACTGTAACGATCAAAGACATAGCCAAGAAAGCCAACGTTTCATATGCCACCGTATCACGGGCGCTTAATGCCAAATACGGTGTTCGTGATGAAACACGGGACAAAATTGTCGCTGTAGCGCAGGCTATGGGGTATACGCCCAATGGCATCGCCAGGGGGCTGGTCAAAAAACAAACCTACTCCATTGGTTTGGTCATTCCGGATATCACTAATCCCTTTTTTCCAGCCGTTGCCCGCGGCGTCGAGGACCATGCCAAACAGTTCGGATACAGTGTCTTTTTGTGCAACACCAATTATGAAAAATCACGTGAAGACCATCATATTTCATTGTTGGCCGAAAAACGTGTTGATGGGATCATCCTGGCGCCCATTTTGAATGAGCCCCAGGATGATGCCCTAGGAACTGAAAGTAATGTTCCGGTTATTTATGTCACCAAACGTCCTGCTTCGGAAACCCAAAGTTTTGTGGTGATGGATGATGAGCGCGGCGGTTTCCTGGCCACCAAATACCTTATTGAACAAGGATATAAAACCATCGGTTACATTGGTCCGAGTAAAACCGGGCACGATGCTGGCGAACGTTTGGCCGGGTGTGAGGCCGCCTTTGACAAGTTCGGGCTGACCATCCAGCCGCGATTCTTTCGCGCGGGTGATTTCAAGCGTGAAACCGGCTACGACACGATTATCGGAATGATCGAGGAAGGGGACTATCCGCGAGCGATTTTTGCCGGAAATGACCTGTTGGCCATAGGGATCATCCAAGGGATCAAGGAAAAGGGGTTGTCGGTCCCTGATGATATTGCTGTGGTCGGATTTGACGATATCCCGTTTGCCGCTTTTCCGGAAGTACGGTTGACGACTATTCGGCAGCCTAAATACGAGATGGGGAAGATGGCGGCGGATATGTTGATAGAAAAAATCGAAGGTCGGACTCAACAGCCGCGCCGCGTGATTCTTGAGCCGGAGTTGATCGTGCGCTCGAGCGGATGAACGTTAATAGACACTTTTTTTTACCGGCAACGGAACGGTCGTTGTCTTTTCGAATCATAATTGCAAACGTTTACTGAAAAAGGAGTAAGTCATGGAAAAAATGCGAGCAGTCCGGTTACATGCCAAATGGGATCCCAAAGACGATTTCGTTTTAGGAGCAAAAGATATCGATGGACGGCAGACTTATCTGGGGAGTAAAGTGTGGCGTCATCCTGAAATGGTTATCGAGGAAGTTCCCGTTCCCAAACCCGGACCTGGCGAAGTACTGATTAAACTTAAGAATTGTGGTATTTGCGGCAGTGACGTACATATGGCGCAGCCCGACGACGACGGTTACATTTGGTATCCGGGCCTGACCGGGTTCCCCTGTACTTTGGGTCACGAACTTTCCGGTGTTGTGGTTGAGTCCGGCCCCGGCGCTTTCGATAAAAACACCAATAAACCGTTCAAAGGCGGCGAGTGGGTATGCGCTGAAGAAATGTTGTGGTGCGGTTCCTGCCAACCTTGCGCCGACGGGTGGCCTAATCATTGCGAACGTCTGGATGAAATCGGTTTTAACGTAGACGGCGCTTTCACCGATTATATTGTCCTGCCGGACCGTTGTCTGTGGAGCCTCGAACCGTTGCGAGGCCAGTATGAAGAAGAAGAAGTTTTTAAACTGGGCAGCTTGGTGGAGCCGACCTGTGTGGCCTACAATGCTGTGATTGAACGTGGTGGCGGAATTCGTCCGGGCGACAACGTTGTTATTTGCGGCGGTGGCCCGGTTGGCTTGGCTGCCTGCTCTATCTTGAAGCGGCAAGGCGCCGCCAAAGTCATTCTCTCCGAGCCGGAAGCCGGTCGTGCTGAATTGGGTAAAAAACTGGGCGCCGACATTGTAATCAATCCGATGCAAGACAATTTTGCGGAAAAAGTACTTGAGGTGACCAACGGCATGGGTGCCGCCCTGTACCTGGAAGCCACCGGTCTGCCCACCATTGTCTACCCAGGAATCGAACAAGCCGTCTGGGAGGGCCGCACCTTGAACAGCACCATCGTTGTTGTTGCCCGCGCGGACGCCAAGATGCCGGTTACCGGTGAAGTTCTGCAAGTACGGCGCGCCCGTATTGTCGGTGCCCAAGGTCATTCCGGTCACGGTACTTTCCCGCGTGTAATCGAGGCAATGGCCAGTGGTATGAACATGCTGCCACTGATCACCAAGGAAATCACCCTTGATGAAGTACCTGAGAACATTGTGATGCTGCGCACTGATCGTAAAGAGTGCAAAATCACCTGCAATATTTAAACATTAATTGTGAAATACACCTGCACTCGGCTGAAATTGCCGGGTGCAGGCAGATTCTTACTCATCAACTAATCAAATATGGATTTGCAGGTAATCTAAATGACGCACCAATTCTGTTTCCCGCTCTCCTTGCAAACGGTTCTGCCGGAAGACTATGAGCAAAACAAATCGTTTTGCAATCAAATGGAAGTACTGCAGCGGTATGGGTTTAGTGGGGTCGAGTTGAATATGACCAAACCCCTTGCCGTTGATTTGGCGCAGCTTACACAATTCTTAAGCCGTTTTGATTTGAAGCTGACCCAATTCGCTTCAGGTTTGACCGCCAAGACATTGGGGTTATCTTTATCCAGTGCTGATGAAGCGGTTCGCCGGAATTCGGTCGATTTTTGCCGGTCGATTTTTCAATGGCTGACAGGCAGCGAAGCCGGCGTTATTATCGGATTTCTGAAAGGGCCTGCGGTTACCGATATTACATTAGCCGCAACCCAATTTTCCCGTTCGTTAAAAGAACTTGCTCCGGAAGCTGAACGCGCGGGAGTGTCCGTCTTGATCGAGGCGACCAATCGTTACGAATCGGCCATTGCCAATTCGCTTGAGGGTACCGCAGAGCTTTTGCAAAATTCCGGCGGTGCAACGATGCGGCTTTTACCGGACACGTTTCACATGAATATTGAGGAAGCCGACGCGAACGCGGCCTTGACACGTTATAAGAGCCTATATCAGTCGGTACACATTTCGGATAACAATCGATTCTACCCAGGGCATGGTGCCATTGATTTCGGCCGGGTTGTTCACCATCTCAAGGGTATTGGCTATGCAGGCGGTCTGGCTATTGAAGGGAACCTGAAACATGGTTTTGAAAAAGACCTGGAAATTACGATGCGTTATTTGAGTCCAATTTTATCTGAGAACACCTAAGCAAGCCGTCCGGTCGTCCGTGATGTTGCACCTGCTGCATCCTGATGCGGATACCCAGCAAGAGAGCGAGGGGTCATGAAGCTGAATAAAGCATTACTACAAAGGGATTTTGAGTTTTCGAAGAATCTACAGGTACCCCCAATTGAAGATTTACCTGAAAAGGTTGTCCAGTTCGGTGAAGGTAATTTTTTACGTGCATTTGTCGATTGGATGATCCACCTGGCCAACCAACAAGGGCTGTTCCAAGGCAAAGTCGTGTTGGTGCAACCGATTGCCCAAGGGTTGATTGAGCAGATAAATGCGCAAGACGGTCTGTACACCCTATTTTTACGGGGAATTCAGGGCGGTAGTGTGGTTGAGCGCAAGGAAATTATTTCAGCGATCAGCCGCGGAATCAATCCTTATACCGAGTGGGGCGCTTACCTGGCGCTTGCTGATAACCCCGAACTGCAGGTGGTGATTTCCAATACCACCGAAGCAGGCATCGCATATTTACAAGAACCTTTTAACCCGACCCGGACACCGGCCTCCTTTCCCGGTAAGTTGACCGCCTTTTTGTATCGACGTTACACGACGTTCAAGGGGGCCGGGGATAAAGGCCTTTTAATACTACCCTGTGAACTGATTGACAAGAACGGGGAGAAACTGAAGGAAACCATTCTGAACTTGTGTGATGATTGGAATCTGGATGAGGCGTTCAAAAAATGGGTGGTTTCCCATAATCATTTTTGCAACACCCTGGTTGACCGCATCGTCACCGGTTATCCGCGCAACGAGGTCCACGCCCTGCAGGAGGAATTAGGCTACGAAGACGGCTTAATGAACACGGGCGAGATTTTTCACCTTTGGGTGATCGAGGGCGATGCAAGTCAACAGCATATCTTGCCCTTGACCGAGTTGGGACTCGACGTCCTGTGGGTCAAGGATTTAAGACCATATCGTGAACGCAAAGTCCGGGTTCTCAATGGCGCCCACACCATGACCGTCGCGGTGGCGCATTTGTGCGGTATTGATACGGTTAAAGATGCGGTTTCCGATCCCCTGGTTGGCCGTTTCATGCATCAGGGAATATTCCAGGAAATCCTGCCGCACGTGCCATTGGCCGAGGATGAACGTAAGGCCTTTGCCGAAACCGTGCTGGAGCGTTTTGCCAATCCGTTCATCGACCACCGCTGGATGGATATTTCCCTGAATTCAATTTCAAAATATAAAACCCGGTGCCTGCCGACACTCATTGAGTATTGTCAGGCCAATTCAGCCTCACCGGCGGCGATGTCTTTTGCGTTGGCAGCATTAATTGCGTTTTACCGCGGCAGCAAGATTGAAAGCGGTACGCTTGTATGCCATCGGGATGCCGGAGATTATAATGTGCGCGACGATGAATCGGTATTGACGTTTTTCCAGGATTTGTGGAAACAAAACATCGCTACTACCGCCGACACGGATTTTGCTGCTGTGGCAAAAAAGGTGTTGGGACATGAACCATTTTGGGGCCGGGACTTGAATGCTTTGCCTGGTCTCACCGACACTGTCGCGGAGCAACTGCAGACGATTATTCGTCAGGGTATGCGTGCAAGTTTGACCGCTATGCTGGAAAAAACGGCCGCATGAGTTTTCTGATCGATGCTATTTGGTTGTTGAACTATTGAGGAGGTCATCATGGCCGATCAAGCATATATTCTAAGAATCGACACTGCCGACAATGTGGCTGTCGCCCTGAAACCGATTGCTTCCGGCCGGCAAATTGAGCTGGACGGAGACAAATTGACTGCCGTCGAACAGATCCCGGCCGGTCACAAGATTGCGCTTACATCCATTGATCAGGGTAGCGCGGTTGTCAAATACGGACACTCAATTGGCCTTGCGTCCAGCCCAATCAAACCGGGACAGTGGGTGCACAGTCACAATTTGAAGACCGGCCTAAGCGGCCAGGTGCAGTACCGTTATTCTCCGCTGCCGGCAAAACTGGAAAACAAAGCAAATGCGAAAACGTTTCTCGGCTTTCAACGGGCGGATGGACGGGTCGGGATTCGCAATGAAATATGGGTTATTCCCACCGTCGGCTGCATCAATCCGGTGGCGGAGGACTTAGGCCGAACGGCCAACGCACAATTTGCCGATAGGCAGATTGACGGCGTTTACTGTTATCCGCACCCTTATGGTTGTTCTCAATTGGGCGGGGATTTGGAAGCGACACAAAAAATACTAGCCGCTTTGACCAAACATCCCAATGCCGGTGGCGTGCTTGTCCTGGGGCTGGGATGTGAAAACAACCATTTGGAGGCGTTTCAAAAAATTTTAAGCGATTACGATTCGGATCGGGTTCGGTTTTTAAACATGCAGGACACCGAGGATGAGATGGCGGATAGTTTGGCCGTTATCGCCGAATTGGTTGACGCCGCCGAAAAACAAAAGCGCCGCCCCGTGCCTCTTTCCAAATTAGTGTTAGGGCTTAAGTGTGGCGGGTCGGATGGCTATTCGGGGATCACGGCGAATCCTCTGCTGGGTGAAGTGTCGGACCGTGTCATCGGCTCAGGCGGCACGGCCCTGTTATCCGAGGTACCGGAAATGTTTGGCGCCGAAACCATACTCATGGGGCGGGCGGCAAGCGAAACTGTTTTTGATCAGACCGTTAGTTTGATCAATGAATTTAAAGCTTATTTTCAGCGTTACGGCCAGCCGATATATGAGAATCCGTCACCGGGCAACATGGACGGCGGTATCACCACGTTGGAGGAAAAATCATTGGGGTGCATCCGCAAGGGGGGGCAAGCAACCGTGACGGCGGTGATAGGATACGGTGAGCGGGTTGATGTGACAGGATTAAACCTGCTCAATGGACCGGGTAACGACATGGTGTCCACCACCGCCCTGGCTGCCGCCGGTGCGCAGATGGTATTGTTCACCACCGGTCGCGGCACCCCTTTGGGTGGACCTGTTCCGACGGTGAAAGTCGCCTCAAATTCTTCGCTGGCCGCCAAAAAGCGGGGCTGGATCGATTTTAACGCTGGCCGCTTGTTAGAGGGCTGTGCCATGGATGTACTGGCGGATGAATTGCTGGCGCACATAATTGCGATTGCTTCCGGTGAAAAACGGACCCATAACGAAAACAAAAATTATCGGCAAATTGCCATCTTCAAAGATGGCGTTACGCTATAAATATTGAAAAGCAGAATTTATCTGCATTGAAAGGTGAATCATGTCAGAACAAATCGGCATCGGGATAATCGGAGCAGGACGGATCGGACAGTTACACGCCGATAACCTGGTATGCAGGATTCCCCAGGCAAATGTTACGGCCATCGCGGATGTCTATATCGATGCAGCTCATAAGTGCGCCAAACAATGTCATATTCCTAATGTGTTTGATGAACCAAGGCGCCTGATTGAAGATCCTCAAGTCGATGCGGTTTTGATTTGTTCTTCGACCAATACCCATGCGGAGCTGATCATCGAGGCTGCGCAAGCCGGGAAGCACATTTTTTGTGAAAAACCAATCGATTTCCAGATTAAAACGATTGATCGTGCCCTGGAAGCCGTCAAAAAGGCAGGTGTGAAATTGCAAATCGGCTTCAATCGAAGGTTTGATCCCGGTTTCAAACATGCCCGTGATACCGTCGCCGCTGGTAAAATAGGTGTTCCGCACATGGTAAGAATCACCAGCCGCGATCCGGAACCACCGCCCATCGAATATGTCAAAGTCTCCGGCGGCCTTTTCTTGGACATGACGATCCACGATTTTGATATGTGCCGCTATCTATTGGGTGAAGAAATCAGCCGGATTTATGCACAAGGCAGCAGCTTGGTTAATCCTGAGATCGGCCGGGCCGGTGACATCGATACCGCCATCGTTACCCTGACTTACGAGAGCGGCGCATTTTGCACGATTGACAACAGTCGCCAAGCCGTTTACGGATATGATCAACGTGTTGAGGTTTTCGGCTCCGAAGGTTGTATCATCATTGGCAATCCCACGCCTTATAACGGCACGCTCTGCACCCAGTCACGCGTTGAGCAACCATTGCCGTTATACTTTTTTATAGAACGCTACAATGTATCATTTTTAGAAGAGATGCGGCATTTTGTTAAATGCGTGCAAGAAGATACGGTACCTGCGGTCAGTGGCCGCGATGGAAAGATTCCGGTAATGATGGGCATGGCCGCACGCGAGTCACTGGAAACAGGTCTGCCGGTTTCCATTGCAATTGCCGGTTAATAATTGGCACGAATTGCCGTGCCTTTAGAAAACAACAATTACGACACTGTAAAAAAAGGAGAATGAAATGCATGCAAAACTGGCCCCTGTGATGGATCTGCGAATTGTGCCGGTGGTTGCGATCCATAATGCTGAAGATGCACCGGCTTTGGCCGACGCTCTGATCCGCGGCGGGTTGCCTTGTGCTGAAATTACCTTTCGGACGGATGCAGCCGAAGCAGCAATCAAATCAATGGCCGAACGCGGTGATATGACAATCGGCGCAGGAACGGTATTGAAAGTGGAACAGGCCCAAAAAGCGATTGACGCCGGAGCGACATTTATCGTTGCCCCCGGACTTAATCCCAAAGTCGTCAAATTTTGCCAGGATAACGATGTGCCGATTACCCCGGGTATCGCCACGCCTACTGACATCGAGACCGCCATGGATCTAGGGCTCGAAATCCTGAAATTTTTTCCGGCCGAAACCTTTGGCGGGCTCAAAACGTTGAAAGCGATAAGCGCGCCCTACCAGGCCGTAAAATTTGTCCCCACAGGTGGGTTGAATGCGTCCAATGTGGTTGACTACCTGAAACATCCCAAAGTGGCCGCTTGCGGCGGCAGTTGGATGGTCAAGTCGTCCTACATCGCCGACGGTGAATTTGATAAGATTACTGAATTGACCCGTGAGGCGGTTCAAATCGTCAAAAGCATATAATTGTAAAGTTGTAACGCAAAGTTTCAAAGGAGGAAAATTCAATGGCTGTACTAGATATCAAACCGAAATCTGAATGCTTGTACGATGAAGTATCTTTGGGGGAAGTTATGTTGCGCCTTGATCCGGGCGATGGCCGCATGCACACAACCCGTGTATTTCAAGCCTGGGAAGGCGGCGGCGAATATAATGTGGCGCGTGGATTGCGTCGTTGCTTCGCACTGCGCACTGCTATCGTTACCGCATTGGCCGACAATGGTATTGGCCGTTTGGTAGAAGATTTGATTTTACAGGGCGGAGTAGACGCATCTTTGATTAAATGGGCCCCCTATGACGGTATCGGCCGTTCGGTTCGAAATGGTATGAACTTCACAGAACGCGGCTTTGGTATCCGTGGCGCCGTGGGTGTGTCGGATCGGGGCAATACTGCCGTTTCACAACTTAAAGCCGGTGATATTGATTGGGAAATGATTTTTGGACAAAGAGGCGCACGTTGGTTTCATACCGGCGGAATTTTTGCGGCGTTGTCTGAAACCACCCAGGATGTAGTAGAAGAAGCCATGGCTTGCGCCAAGAAGCATGGGACCATCATTTCATATGACTTGAACTACCGTCCGAGCTTGTGGAAATACATCGGTGGCAAAGAAAAAGCCCAAGAGGTCAATAGGCGTTTGGCAAAGTATGTGGACGTGATGATTGGAAACGAAGAAGATTTTACCGCTTGCCTGGGCTTTGAAGTTGAGGGTGTTGACGAGAATCTATCGTCCTTACCGGTAGAAAACTTCAAGAAAATGATCGCCATGGCTGTTGACGCCTTCCCTAATTTTAAAATGACCGGCACCACGTTGCGCACAGTGAAAACCGCCGGTGTCAACGACTGGGGCGCCATTTGCTGGGCCGACGGCGAATTCTATGAAGCCACCATGCGCGAGAATCTGGAGATTTTTGACCGTGTAGGTGGTGGTGACAGTTTCGCTTCCGGGTTGATTTACGGCATGATGACCACCGGCGATCCGAAAAAAGCCGTGGAGTATGGTGCGGCACACGGTGCCCTGGCCATGACCACACCTGGTGACACCACCATGGCGCGCTTGGCGGAAGTTGAAAAAATAGTGGGTGGCGGTAGCGCCCGTGTAGACCGATAGAGGTAAAACGACTACATACTATACAGAACCCATCTCGGATAAAGACTTTTTTTGATAAGGAACAGCATGGCGAACGAACGTTCGGCGTTGCGAACGAGATGGGTTCTTTTTTTAAAACCGATGACATAAAATAGGCCGTGCTTCTCGCATCTCTATCCGCTTTCTTCCATCTGTCTGCGTCGTTCCAGCCATTTTTTTAGTCAAAAAATATCAATAAAATTTATTCGAATAAACTTGACAGACCTGTAACGTTATGGCACTGCTATGCCGCTTCCGGCCATGCGCAGGGCTGCCAAAATTTCAGAACGCTGAAGCTTCCCGCGGTAATCGGCCAACCGTTGTGCGCTTCATATGAATTTACGTGTGTCGGAAGGAAATAAAAGGAGAGTTTGGTGCTGTCGGGTCAACGCATATTCGGGGAGGATGTTTTCGCGTGCCTGTTCTCTTCTATTGTTTGCGGAAACCAGCTTTGGAGGGTGGGCTATCGATTTGTTTTTGGCTTGAAAAGTTTTTTTATCAGAGCCGACGGCTCTGGATGTACCATAATTGACCGAAAAAAAGCCATTGAAAAATATGGCGCTCATAGAAGGAGATATCATGAATCGTAAAAAACGTTTTTGTAATCGTAATCGTTTTGTTTCGTGGGCAGCCGCAAGGAATCCATGGTTAAAAAGTGCCGTGGTCTTTGTCGGCTGCGTAGTTTTGATGCTTTCAACCCACAATATTTTGTGCATCATTTGATCATAACGAGCAATATTGAAAACAAAAAAAGGGAGCCGCCGTATGGGGCTCCCTTTTTTGTTGTTTTAAGCGTTGACTGCATTGACTGCATCCGTTCGAGAAAATTCTTCCAGTTCTTTTTCCAACTCCTGTAATTCCTTGCCGCCGGCCATCATGCCGAGTACGTCTTCACGCGATACATCATTTTTGCTGAACGTACCGTAAGACTGGCCGCGATTCAGGATAGTGAAACGATCACCCACAGGAAAGGCGTGATGAACATTATGGGTGATAAAGATAACGGCTAGGTTGCGTGCCCTCGCCTGAGCGATATATTTGAGTACCATTGAGGCTTGGCTAACCCCCAATGCCGATGTCGGTTCGTCCAGGATTAGTACCTTGGCACCGAAATAAACAGCCCGTGCGATTGCCACACATTGTCGCTCGCCACCTGAGAGGGTGCCAACAGCTTGGCTCGGGTCACGTACATCAATGCCGATTTTCTTCATTTCGCTTTTGGCAGTGGCATTGGCCATCGTCATGTCGAAGCGTTGTAGAGGCCCGGAACCTTTTATCGGTTCGCGACCCATGAAAAAGTTGCGTGTAATGCTCATCAACGGTACCATGGCAAGGTCTTGGAACACGGTAGCGATCCCCATATCCAAGGCGTCGCGCGGCGAGTCGAACAGTACATCGCGGCCTTCAAACTTTACGGTGCCTTCATCTGGTTGGTGCACACCGGACAGGGTTTTAATCAGGGTCGATTTTCCAGACCCGTTGTCACCCAGCAGACACATCACTTCCCCGGCATGAACCGCCATGGAAACCTTGGAAAGTGCAATTACGGACCCGAAAAATTTGCTGACGTTTTCAATTTCAATCATTGGCGTTTTCGGACTCATCAGCGGCCTCCTGTCACTATCTTGCGAATGTAGTTATTAAAAATCACAGCGATTAGAAGCATGATGCCCAAAAAGACGCGGAACCAGTCTGTGTTGACGCCGGTATAGAAAATACCCATTTGCACAACACCAAATATCAAGGCGCCGAAACAGGCACCGATCACTGACCCGTAGCCGCCGGTGAGCAGGGCCCCGCCGATAACTGCAGCGATAATCGCTTCGAATTCCTTCAGTAGACCGCGCTGGCTGTCGGCCGACCCAAAATCGATTACCTGACAGGCGGCGAATATAGTCGCGCATGCTGCCGTACCCATGAACAGGAGAATTTTAACTCGATTAACCGGCACACCCACATTGCGAGCAGCCAGAGCGTCGCCGCCCGAAGCGAATATCCAATTGCCGAAACGGGTTTTGAGCAGCAGCCAACTGGCCAAAAACGCCAGTATCAGCCACCATACGATGACCATTGGGATACCGGTTACGGCGGGCTCACCGTTCGGTAAGGTGTCAATAATTTCCATGCTGGCCAACCAGACAAATATCGGTTTGCCGATTTCTCCGCCGAAAACCGGCGCCAGCCAATCGCCGGCGGCCGTCTTTTTGACGCCGCCCACCAACGTGCGATTGGTTAATAAACGGGAAAGCCCGATGGTCAAACCGCGGAGTATATAGAGAAATGCAAGTGTGACGATAAAAGACGGTAAACCGGTCTTGATTACGATCAGGCCGTTAATGTAGCCGACCAGCATCGCAAATGCAAAGGCCATCAAAATACTGACCCAGATGGGCCAGCCCCAATGAGTGGTGGGAATGGCAATTACCATGCCGGCGAAGCCAATCATTGAACCAATGGATAGATCGAATTCGCCCGCAATCATGAGCAGACAGGCGCCAATGGCGATAATACCTAACTGCGCCGATACCTCCATCCAGTTGATCACGCCCTTAGCGCTGAACATACCGGTATCTGAGGCTACAATAATAAAAAATACAAAAACAAGAATAGTACCGGATATGGCGCCCAATTCGGGACGGGCGAACAAACTTTTCAGGCGAGCTTCTTTGCGAATTCGCTCGTCTGTGGATGCTTTACCGTCATCGACCATCTTGGTTTCTTCGGCGCCCATAGTAACTGCTTCCGACATTGTTAACTCCTCTGTTATCTTTGTTGGGCGGCGCTGCGAAAGCACCGCCCAACAACCCCAAATGTTTCTATAACTAGCGGACCGAACCCGCCAACTTTTCTACCTTTTTGATATTTTCCGGCGTGACAAAACCTGGTCCGGAAAGAACGTCGCCACCCGGTAACAATCCGTAACGGGCGTTCAAAGTCAATGCAACTACCGGCAGGTAACCTTGCAGGTATTGTTGTTGATCAATGGCGAAGTTGATTTGTTTGGCTTTAATGCCTTTGATGATTTCCGGCCCCAGATCGAAGGTGCCGAAGTGTATTTTTCCGGCTTTGCCCAATTCATTCAGAGCAGCCAATGTGGGATCGGCGCCGGTGGGGCCCAGGGTGAGGATACCGTCTACATCAGGATTGGCGGCTAAGTAAGCCGTAACTCTGTTGCGGATTTCGGTGGGATCGATACCAACATCGAGCATGTTCAGCGGAATTCCCAAACCGTCGGCATAACCTTGGCAGCGTTTTTCCAACGCGGCATTTGCAATTTCGTGGTTTACACAGATTCCCTTGCGCACGCCGGCAGCTTTGGCGCGTTTGCCGCCGCCCATACCGGCTTCATATTCGGGCTGACCAACATGAAACAGGCAGCCCAAGGATTCGCGCACATCACTTCCCGAGTTGATCGAGACGACCGGGATGCCGGCGTTTACAGCACCTTGAATCGCGGAACCCAAGGCATCGGGGTCCGGAATGGAAACAATCAGACCGTCAGGTTTGGAAGCTGTTGCAGCATCGATCAGACGAGCCATTTCGGTAATATCCCCGGAGGAGGGGTTGCGATACTCAACCTTAACGTTCATGTCCTTGGCTGCAGCCATAACCCCGTTTTTAACAACATTCCAAAATGCGTCGGTGTTGGAACCGTGGGTGACGACCACTACTCTCTCTTTGGCCGCCAAGGGACCTGCGATGAAAAATAATGATACGGCCAGTAGTGCGATAACAGTTTTGAGCAGCTTCATGTGTCTTTACCTCCTCTGCTTGAATCGATGAGTTTACCAATGGCGGGCCATCCAATACGGCACCGCACCGCACGTTACTAGCGACCGGATTTTGTCGCCCAAAAGGTTAGTCGATAAACTGCCGATTGGGTTTGCAAGTCCGATCGCAAACCAAAAAGACGATTACCTCCTTTTCCCCATGCCACCAGGTTTAACCGGTGGATGATTAAATGCTACTTTAAATTAAAAAGCACTTTAACTCTAAAAAAAGTAGCGTGTTAAATTGTTTTTGTTCGCAATACACAAAAGATTACATGCATATTACTTTGCGTTCTCTTACCGCCTCTGTGGCGGCGTAGCCCCATTGTACGGCTTTGTAACCATCAACCAAACCGACGAGCGGTTGTTTGTCCTCACGAATGCAGTCGACGAAAGCCTGTATTTCAGATAAAAAGGTCGGCTCCCAATATTCGAAAAACCATTCGGCGCATTGTCGGTTGATGCCTTCTTTGTTTAGACAGGTGACGCGGTTTTTTGTGGGTTCGGTTCCCACGCGGATACAGCCCTCGCTGCCGTATATTTCCATTTCCGAGTGGTAACCATAGGCGCTATTGCGGCTAGTCTCGAATTGACCAATAACACCGTTTTCAAATTCTACCAAAATGGCACAATTGTCAATATCTTTAACGGCTTTCAGACCATCATAAACAAAAACGCCGCCCAGGCCATAGACACTTCGGGCATCGCTGCCGATCATCCAGCGCGCCAGGTCATAGTCGTGCGTCAGCATGTCCAACACGAGCCCTCCGCTTTGAGGGCTGAATTTGATAATGAACTCCGCCATAGCAGCCGGGTCCCTGTTTATCATGCGGATTTGAATCGGACGCCCAATATAACCTTCATCCAGCCTTTTTTTGGCTGCCTGGATCGATTGATCGAATCGTCGGTTGAAACCTACTTGTAAACGCATATCTTCGGCAGCGGTGACGGCGGCTTTAATCTCATCGATTTCATCGAGCGTCATGCCGATCGGTTTTTCCGTGAAAACATTGCGCACCCCGGCTTTGGCGGCGTCACAAATCATCCGGCAATGCTGCTGGGATGACGAAGCGATGATCACACCGTCAAGACTATCCATTGCCAGCAGTTCGTGATAGTCTTCGGTTACAAGTTCAGGACTCATTTGAGACGTCATCTCGTTGAGTTCCTCGGGCACGACACTGCAAATCGCCGCCAACTCGGCTTCCGGAATTACGTGGTGAATATTGACAGCATGTTGCTTGCCCAATCGCCCCAATCCAATAATGCCCAATCGAATTTTACTCATTTGACGAATCCTATAATAAATTTATAAAGGATAGCGCCGGTCGCTGTTCACGGCCGGCGCGTACTATACTATAGTTTGTGGAAAGGTCCGCAATGCGGCAGTTCGTAGACGCTCTTCCAACCTTCGCTCAGCGGTTCCTTCAAGAACGGGGTCAGCTCTTCGGGATCCCGTAAGGTGACTTTTTCCACCGGCGGCACGGTGCCGGCCGGGAAGGTTTCCAGAACCTGATCATGCAGCAGGGTCAGATATTTAAGGATTGCGGCGATGGGGCGTTTTGCTTTGGCGGGCGTTGAGACACTTGGTTTACCGACAACCCCTTCGGGAGTGGCGTAGCGTTCAATGGCGAAATGGCCTTCACCTTCGGACCAGCGATGGGGGCGGCGGAATGGATCGACGGAGGTGTCGAAATGGCCTTCCGGCAGGAAGGTTTCGCCTTCGGCGTCTTCCACGACATCCATGTCGACCATTTCCGGAAACATCAATTGAGCGACCGAGGTTTCGCTCTCATCGGCGTGAATAAAATTGGTGGTCAGGTTGTCCGGGCGGTTGACCGGGTAGAAAAACTCCCTGACAGCGCGATGCCAATCGAGTACCTGGAAGATTCCCGGCAACTGAAAACGTTTCATGAATTCCTGAATCGCGGATTCGAGCATCCACAAGTGACCGTGGTTGTTGATCATGATGATTTTACGATAGCCGTCATTCCACAGGCCCAGCATGGTGTAAATAAGGGTTTCCTCAACAACCTCTTTGGGCATGATCACGGTTCCCGGCATACCCATGTGATGGTAGGGATGGCCGCCGTAGTTCAGTGGGGGAAAAGCCAGGTTGACCTCGTGCCCTTGTTTGGCGGTGTAGCGCCGCACCCCTTCCAGAATTTGAGTGACCATGAAGGTGTCCAACCCCGAGTTGGCGTGCAGGCCGTGGTTTTCCGTACAGCCAATGGGCAAAAATACGATGTCGTTCTTTTGCCGTTTGGCGATACAATGCGCGCGTGGCGTGTTTTGAATATAGGTGCCGGCTTTGCCCAGCTCGGACGGTGAGGGAATTCCGTAGTCCTCCAAGATGGCGTCAATTTCGGCTTCCGACGCGTCGAAAACCTGCTTTTTCATCTGGCCGACAGTGTTATCTTCAAACAAAATTTCAGGGTAATCGGTTTTTAACCATTTTTTCGGTTCCATGAACATGCCTCCTAAAGTGTTTTGCGTTTTTTAGCGCCTCGCGCTAATCCAGTTCCAAAATGGGAAAAAGGCTGGGATTGTAACGAGTTTTTATTATGTGTTGTTCGTTAAATCCCATTTAATGAGCAGTATTAAATTATCTGGCTAAAATGTCAATATAAAATTTAATGCAGTTTAATTTTTTTTGTAATATATTAAATGCATCAAAGTTGTATTGATACAGACCTTTAATTGGCAAGGAATTGTAACGATTATACGATAAAATACGTAAAATGCAACATAAAGCTAAAAAAAGGCGATAAAGGGAAAAATACTTGCAACAATTGGATTTATTAAATATGGTTTAAAATATATGTGTTTGCCATATTTGGAATGTCGAATTTGATCTTAACCAAAAAAGGAATATACCCATGTTAGGTGACAGGATTCGCAAAATTAGGAAACAGAAACAATACACCATCAAAGATGTGGCCCAGCAGGCGGGTGTGACCAGCAGCCTTGTCAGCCAGATCGAGAAAAACAAAGCCAACCCTTCGATCAATTCGTTGATGGCGATCGCCAAGGTGCTGAATGTGCCAATTGCATCGTTCTTTGAGAAAGAAGTAGATATGGCGGATCCAGTGGTCCGGCCCGAGACCCGCAAATTTCTGCGCACACAAAACGGAGTAACCTACTATCTGCTCACGCCGGATATCCAAAGCCATCGTTTGGGATTTATTTATAACGTTTTTGAGAAAGGGGCTTCGGCCGGTGAAATGTACAGCCATGAAGGTGAGGAGTGCGGCTATGTGTTGCAGGGGCGTTTACAAGTAACCTGTAACGGGGCGAAGTATATATTGGAAGCAGGGGACAGTATTATCCTGGATTCTACCGTGCCGCACATGTGCACCAACATCTATGATGGGTATACCATTGCAATTTGGGCCAATAGCCCGCCGAGTTGGTAGTTGCCCGCAGGCGCTTTGGCCGTTGGAAAAGGAAGGGCTCGAGTGTTCATCGGGCTCCCCGCTGAAGACCGGTTTTCTTCCATCCTCACAACCATCTGTTTTTTAGATTCGTTAGATAGAATACCTAAATGGGTTTGCACCGCATCAATCCGCTCGCATTTCAGTTATTGCCTGCCTTTACCAAACTGATAGGTCACATTTTTTACAAGTGGATTACAAATCGATTTCGACCAATTCTGGAGCCGGAATCGGCACTAGTATTTGTAACGTGTTTTTGACCGGATGACTATCGGTCGCACGTTTAGGAGGGATTCCCGGCCGAACACTAGCTGGTATGGGTGAGCTCTATTTAGGCGGCGGTGAGCATTTCAAACGGTGGGAATGGGCCGCAAGCACTGCCCACAAAAAAAGGACTTACAGTGTTTCGCTGTAAATCCTTAATTATAAGTAAGATGCCGAGGGACAGAATCGAACTGCCGACACGGGGATTTTCAGTCCCCTGCTCTACCGACTGAGCTACCTCGGCTCGGAAGATTGCCGTTTTTAAGAAACTTACCGTTTTTTGTCAAGCCCTTTTTTACCCATGTCGCCAAAAAGGTACTGGCACAATGTGCATGCCGCAATCGTAGCTGTTTCGGCGCGCAGGATCCGTGGTCCCAGTGATTGCAACATGTAGCCGGCGTCTTGCGCCGTTTGCATTTCCGCTCGGGTAAAACCACCTTCCGGTCCCATCATGATCACCAACTGACCCGACGGTGCCGAGGTGACCGCGGGGGGGCCGGCAAGGAGCGCTGGGGCTTTTTCCCAGAAGGCCAGTTTGATATTGTATGCGGCGGAATCGGCGATCATTTGATCGAAGGTCGCCGGCGGTGCAATCTTCATCGGTATATTGCGTCCACATTGCTTTTGCGCTTCAATCGCAAGTTTGCCCCAGCGTTTTATGCGATTTTCAAGACGTTGGGGCGTCGGCCGTGGGACCGATCGACCAGCCCAGACTGGCACAAAATACCGGACACCTAATTCGACCAACGGGCGTATGAGGGCATCCATTTTTTTATCCTTTAAATACCCCTGGGCGACGGTAATTTGGACCCGGGCGTCACATGAATGCTTGTAGCTGCGCAAGATGGATGCAATGACCACTTGGGCCTCGAAACGCACTATTTGTGCTTCATAAACCCTAGCTGTCGAGTCGAACAGCTTAAGGGGGTCGCCCGGTTGGAGGCGCAACACGTTTTTGATATGATTGACCTGCGCGCCGGTAAGTCTGCATTTTTGGCCGTCAATATCCTGGGGGTTGATGAAAAAACGTCGCATGAACCACTCCTCTTTTGTGTAAGGGCCGCGGAAAAAATAAAATGTCCCAAATACGGACCGGAATTTGGGATATTTTATTTTTTCCGCGGCTCTAAATATTCAAATAATTCAAAATTTTAACAAATGCAACGACCGGCAAAGCGCTTGACTTTTCGGCGGCTAACATGGTATTTTTTTGTAATTTAACCGGTCGAAAATATTTGATTTTTGATTTATCCGGCGTTGGGGCCATTCGTGCCCGCCGGGGCACCGAATGAAAAAAATCAGACTCTATCAGCGGGGAAAACATGACGGATCAAAAAGGTCGTGAAAACCAATCGATGAATACAACCGGTGAGGACAAAGAAGAGATAATTGAACTGACGGAAATTTTGCAGGAAAAGACGGACAAAGAAGAGACGATTCTTGAGTTGACCGAGGTCGTTGCGGAGCAAAGTGAAGAACGCGAAACCGAAGCGTCTCTTTTGGATGATTCCGGCAGTCTCGAAGCGCCCGATGCAGTTGAACCCGATGTCATTGAGCCGGATGCCATTGCAATTGACGAGGCATTTGGCGATGATCTGACCAAAGAAGTCGAGCAGGCGGTTGAAGAGGAGTTGCTCGATTTTTCCGAAGATGCGCTCCAGCCCGAAGCCGGGATCGATACCCCGGTCGAAAATGAGACGGGCAATGATGCGGCCATAATTGATTTGACCGAAGTTTCACCTGAAGCCATCGAGGATGACGTTACATCGGATGACGCGGAAAAGTCGCCCATTACCGCGGATGCGGGCGGGCTGGCTTTTGCCGATGCCATTGAAATTGACACGCCGTTAGGCGACGAACTCGCCAAAGAAGTCGAACAAGCCGTCGAAGATGAATTGGCGGCGCCCGCCAAAGATGAATCACAGGATAATATCGCCGATGATGCCCCGGTGGTCGATATTGATGCACCGCTTATTGAAGAACATGAAGAATTGCCGGTTCCTCCGGAAGAAGTTGCAGATACAATCGAATTGTCGGCGGAATCGAACCTGTTTGACGACTCGATCGAAACATCCCTTTCGACCGAGAGTACCGAAGCCTCTGAGATTTCGGATACCACAGCGGAGCAGCCGGACGATTCGGTTGGGGTGGAATCTGTTGACGATATGTCCACCGACGATGTAATCGCAGCGCCGGTCCCCGAAAAAATCCCTGAACCGACACCGGTTGCGGAAGTTGAACCGGTGCTAACGGATGATGTGGATAAACCTGCGCCGAGCGATACTGTCGCGATTGCCCCCGAAGAACTCGACGCCGCAGTCGAGCGCGTAATCACGCAAAGGTTTGAGGAAAAAATTGATCGAATCCTGACCGAGACCGCCGAACGGCTCATTCGCAAGCAGATCGAAAAACTCAAGGCGGCACTGCTGGATGATGAGCCTTTTGCATAAGTGCTAAGGGAGTAAAAATTAAAAAAACCTCTGCGCGATACTTTGCGGTTTTTTGATGGCAGGCTTTTCATTCTGAGCACAAACGCAGGGGACACAGAGCATTGCTCGTGCAATTACCCTGTGCAGCAGCTACAGTATTTAAAACCGGCGGCACTTAAAAATTAAACTGTTTGACGCAAACGCGGGGATTAGTTAGGTATTAATCCCCTTTTTGTATTTATGGATGGATCTTAAGTTTTGAGTTGTGAGTATTAAATTGTGAAATCGGAATGTGCCGACTGTAAATTTCGGCAATCAAGGAGAACCGCAAATGGGTGCGAATGACCTTGCCAAAGGATATGAACCTCACCAGGTCGAGGAAAAGTGGTATCGGTTTTGGGAGACCAACAAACTGTTTGCCGCGGCTTCGCCGACCGACAAGCCAACCTATTCGATTGTAATCCCACCTCCCAATGTAACCGGCGTGCTGCATATGGGACACGCGCTGAACGTAACGTTACAGGATATTCTTTGCCGCTATCGCCGCTTGCGCGGTGACAGCGTTTTGTGGATGCCCGGTACCGATCATGCCGGCATTGCCACCCAGAATGTGGTTGAAAAAAAACTGTCCGCTGAAGGGACCACACGGCATGCATTGGGGCGCGACAAGTTTATCGACGCGGTTTGGCAGTGGCGTGAAGAGTACGGTAGCGCCATTATCAACCAATTGAAACGCCTGGGCGCCTCCTGCGATTGGGACCGTGAACGATTTACCATGGACGACGGATTGTCCCGGGCGGTGCGCACCGTTTTTGTTCATTTATATAAAGAAGGGCTGATCTACCGCGGCAACTATATCATCAATTGGTGTCCGCGCTGCAGCACGGCGCTTTCGGACCTGGAAGTGGAACATGAAGAGATCGATGGGCACCTTTATCATATTCGCTATCCGTTTGTCGGGCAAACTGACGGGCTGGTGGTGGCCACCACCCGGCCGGAGACCATGTTGGGTGATACGGCCGTGGCGGTACACCCCGAGGATGAGCGCTATCTGAATCTTGCCGTCCAAACCGTGCTGCTGCCGTTGATGCAGCGCGAGATCCCGATTATCAAAGATACGTATGTCGACCGCGAATTCGGCACCGGCGCCCTCAAAGTTACCCCGGCGCACGATCCGAACGACTTTGAAATTGGTCGGCGGCACCAGCTCCCTGAAATCAAAGTGATTGACGACAACGGCGTGATGACCGAAGACGCCGGGCGATTCAAGGGACTGGATCGATTTGTCTGCCGCAAGGCGGTGGTCAAGGAATTGGAACAGCAAGGGCTGTTGGTGCGGGTCGAGCCGATCAAGCATGGGGTTGGGCATTGTTACCGCTGCAAAGATGTGGTTGAACCGAATTTGTCCAAACAGTGGTTTGTGAAAGTCAAGCCGTTGGCGGAAAAGGCGATTGAAGCGGTTGAATCCGGTCGCACGCGCATTGTGCCGGAAGTGTGGATCAATACTTACTACGATTGGATGCATAATATCCGCGATTGGTGTATTTCCCGTCAGATCTGGTGGGGGCACCGGATACCCGCCTGGACCTGCGACGCTTGCGGTGACGTCATGGTGGCAATGGAGACACCGACCCGTTGCGGAAAATGCGGTGGTGAACACCTTGAACGTGAAACCGATGTGCTGGATACCTGGTTCAGCTCCGCCCTGTGGCCGTTTTCAACCATGGGATGGCCGGAGAAAACCCCCGTGCTTGATGCCTACTATCCCACCGCCACCCTGGTTACCGGTTTTGATATTTTATTTTTTTGGGTTGCCCGTATGATGATGATGGGGTTGCATTTTATGGCCGAGGTCCCCTTCAAGGATGTTTACGTCCATGCGCTGGTGCGCGATGAGCATGGGAAGAAAATGAGCAAATCCAAGGGGAACGTCATCGATCCGCTCAACGTTATCGACGAGTACGGCACCGACGCCTTTCGGTATACCCTGGCGGCCTTTGCCGCTCAAGGACGCGACATCAAGATGTCGGAAAAACGGGTGGAAGGCTACCGGCATTTTGTCAACAAACTTTGGAATGCCGCCCGCTTTGCGTTGATGCACCTGGACGGAGACAAGGCGCCGATCGCCGGCGATCATTTGGCCCTGGCCGATCGCTGGGTGCTTTCAAGGTTGAATCAGACCATGACATCGGTTTCCGGGGCATTGGACGGTTACCGGTTTAACGAGGCGGCGGCAATATTGTATAAGTTTGTGTGGCATGAGTTCTGTGACTGGTACCTCGAAGCGGCCAAACCGGCCCTGTACGGTTCCGAAGGCGATGACCGCAAAGCCTGCACCAAAGCGGTGTTGGCGCAAGTTTTGGCGGATACCTTGATTTTACTTCATCCGTTTATGCCGTTTGTGACCGAAGAGATTTGGCATAAATTGCCGTTGACCGATGGGTCGATCATGAGAAGTACTTATCCGGCGGACCGGGAATATCCGCCGGCCCGGCCGGATGACGAGGCCGAAAACGCCATGGCGGTGGTAATGGCCGCCATCACCGGTGTGCGCAACGTGCGCGGCGAAATGAATATTGCACCGGCCATGGCGTTGGATGTCACGGTGCAAACCGAGGACGAAAAGGCGGCGCAAGTCATTGAACAGCAACAGGCGTTGATCAAACAGTTGGCCCGGCTCAACACGCTGGCCATCCAACCGGGCGGTAACCGCCGCCCCCAAGGTGCCGCAACGGCGGTCATCCAAGGGGCGACGTTGTTCGTGTCGCTGGAGGGGATCATCGATTTTGATCAGGAACGCAAGCGTCTGGAAAAGGAAATCGGCAAGCTTGCCAAAGAACTGGCCGGTGTTAACAAAAAATTGAACAACGAGGATTTTCTGAGCAAGGCGCCGGCCCCGGTCGTTGAAAAGGTCAAAGCGCGCCAAGCCGATTTGCTAACAAAGCAAAAGAAGCTGGAAAACACCCTTGCGATGGTTCAAACTGCTGAAAAGGGTTGAAAACTATGTTCCAAACCGGATTCGACACCCTGCTGGATCTGGCCTTGTCCGAGGATTTAGGGCCGGGAGATATTACCACCGAGCCGCTGGTGGCGGCCTCCCATGAAGGATATGGTGAAATTGTCGCCAAAGAGGAATTGGTTCTGGCCGGCCTGGATGTCGCCTGCCGGGTTTTTGAAAAGCTGGACGATGCGGTCCGGCTTTCCAGGCCGCTGGCGGATGGTGTTGTGGTGCAACCGGGGCAAACCGTGCTTACCATTGAAGGGGCTTTGCGCGTATTGCTGGCTGGTGAGCGCACAGCGTTGAATTTTTTGCAACATCTGTCCGGAATTGCGACCCAGGCCCGTCGCTATGTGGACGCCATGGCGCACACCTCTACCCGGCTGGTCGATACCCGCAAAACCACCCCCGGCTTACGTGCCCTGGAAAAATATGCCGTCAGGGTGGGCGGGGCGGATAACCATCGCATGGGGCTGTATGACGGCGTATTGATCAAGGATAACCACATTGCCGCCGCCGGCGGTGTCGACACCGCGGTAACGCAAGTGCGTCAACATGTTTCGCATCTGGTGAAAATCGAAGTCGAGGCCGCCGATCTGGATCAGGTCCGGGAGGCATTGGCCGCCGGGGCTGATGTGATCATGCTCGACAATATGGATCTTGACGCAATCAAGGCCGCCGTGACCCTGATCAAGGGACAGGCACTGGTGGAGGTTTCCGGCGGTGTGGTATATGAAAATCTGGCCGCTTTGGCCGCCACCGGTGTCGATTTGATCTCCGTCGGCGCATTGACCCATTCGGCCCGTGCGGTGGATCTGAGCATGCGGATCAAGAAATGCGACTGAAATATCATCGCCGCTCGCAATGCTTGTACCATCACTCTTCGTTCGGAATTGATACCTCATGATCCCTATTCGCGACACCTGCCCCTCGCGCAACTATCCGATAGCCAATCACTGCCTGATAGGGCTGAACGTCATCGTTTATCTTTATCAATTGATGCAAGGCGCCGACCTGAACCGGTTTATCTATCTGTTCGGTCTGGTGCCCGCCCGTTATACCGTTGAGTCGGTGAGTGCCTACTTCCCGCCGGGATTGCAGATTTTTTCTTTGCTTTCATTTATGTTCCTGCATGGCGGCTTCTGGCATCTATTGGGTAACATGTGGTCGCTTTATATCTTCGGCGATAATGTCGAAGACCGGCTGGGGCCGTTTCGTTTCATCTTTTTTTATCTGCTTTGCGGATTGACCTCCGGCCTGTTCCATCTTGTTTTGAATGTCTACTCGAACGTGCCGACCATCGGCGCCAGCGGCGCTGTTGCCGGGGTTATGGGCGCCTATATTTTGATCGCGCCGCGGGCCAAGATTTTGACCCTGGTGCCGATTTTATTCATACCACTCTTTTTTGAAATTCCGGCGCTTTACTATCTGAGCGCCTGGTTTATCATCCAATTTATCAATGCCGCCGGCAGTATTGGTGATGCCGGGCAGATTGCCTGGTGGGCCCATGTCGGCGGTTTTCTGGCCGGCCTGTTCTTCCTTAAGTTTTTTTTCAAACTGCCGTCCATCGGACTGTCCAGGCGTGTGCGGCGCTTGACCACCAAACGGCATTCGCATCGCCTGCAGGTGGTCAAACCGGCGAAAACCGGTGGTGATGAACTCGATCTTTTCGGTGTTGTGCAGGTATCGCCCTACGAAGCATTGGTGGGCACATCAAAAATGGTGAGTTTGCCGCTGGGCCGGCAGAAGCGATTGATCAAAATCGCCGTTCCGGCGGGCATCCAGGACGGCAAGCAATTGCGCTTGCGCGGCCTGGGCCGCCAAATCGCCAGTGGCCGGCAGGGGGATTTGTATCTGACCGTTGTTGTGCAATAGCGATTAAATTTGAAATTTGAAACTGGGACACCGTCTACTTCACGGTGAGTTTGTATGAACGGATTTTGCGGATCGGGTGGTAGGATTTTTTGGCCTGGATCAGGCCGGCCAGCCCCATGTCGCTTTCCTTGTTGATCAGGTCATATCCTCTGAACAGGCGTTGCGCGCATTGCTGGTCGAAGTATTGATAGAGACCTTTGACATGGGCAAACGCCTTTTGAAAATGCATCACTCCCATTTTATCCGTGAGCCGGGCCGTGATTGCCATGGCGCTGATCTTGCCGTCCAGCCGCAGCAGCAGACTGTCCAATTCGAACCGTTCCAAATGGGCCATTGAATTGATGATGGCTTGTCGTTCGCATCCCAGCTCGTCTTCACTATCGCCTTCGCAAGCGCGTTCTTCACACCAACGATCAAGAAATTCTTCGCATTCAGGTACGGTCGCGGGCGTTATCGGTTCGAGTATAACCTGCCCCCGGTTTGCAAAGCACCGGTTAAACTGATTGATCAGGTTGCGTTTTTTGGAGTAGCGGTTGCCTTTTAAATAGGCCAGATCTTCGAAGCGATAAACATAATCATGCAGGTGGGGTTGTGCTTCAATCTTGAAAAAGGCTTCGACCTGCCGGACGTCGTGCCGGTCGAGGTAACCGTTCGGTACATACCAGTACTTTTCAAATCCAAGGTCTAACGCCAGATCCTGCAATTCCAGCGGTGTATATTCGCGGCAAGGTGAGATCGGCAGGATGAGATGACGGTTGTCTTTTGGTTCGGAAAAATCGACTGCCACGATCAGGCTGTCGGCAGTGACCATGCCGATCGGTTTGAAAACGTCGTTGCGCCAGGCGAGGATGGAGGGCAAAGAATAGGCGCACAGATGGTGGCGCTGTCCGGCAAAAAACGGTTTCAGCAGGGCGTAATCGGTTATTTTCAGGGGTTCGAGTTGCATCAGTCGGCGATCAACAGGGCTGTGGCGTGTTCCATGATATGAAAGCCGTTTTTCAGATAAAAGGGGTACGAGTCCTTTTCCGCGACCACTCCAATCCATCCAATGCCGTCGGCGCGCAGTTTCGCAATAAGTGTCGTGAGGATAAGTTTGCCGACACCTTGTCCCTGATGCCGTGCTGTTACAGCCAGGTCCTGGATGTAGGCGTCGCTGACCCCGTCGCTGATTGCCCGGCCCATACCGATAATTTGTTTTTTAACGGCGGCCGCTGCAAAACAGTGACTGCCGTTGACAATGCCGCGCAGCAAGTTGGCATCGTCATCCACCGGCGACCACCATCCTTGTTCCCGGTATAAGGCCAACAGTTGCGCGACTTGATCGTCGGTCGGTCTTTTTAGAAAAACATAGTCGGGGATGATCGTGGGCAAGATTAGGCGGTTTCCTCGACGAATACCATGGTCACGCGATTGCGGCCGTTTTGCTTGGAGGTATACATCGCTTTGTCTGCGCGGTTGACGAAGGTGGAAAGTTCTTCAGGCGAATGATATTGCGTCACACCGATACTGATGGATATCTTGATATCCTGGTCGGGTTCCGGATAAAATTTTTCCGCTTCCACCGAGGTTCGAATCCGTTGCGCCACGATTTCCGCCTCGACTCCATTGGTTTCCGGCAGGATAATGGTGAATTCTTCTCCGCCGTAGCGATAGGCGGTATCCATTTTACGCAGACAGGATTGAATGATCTGGGCAATCCGGATCAGGACCTTGTCACCTTCCAAGTGTCCGTAAGTATCGTTGTATTCCTTGAAGTGATCGATATCCAGCAACAGCAGGGAACACGGGTGACCGTAGCGGTTGTGCCGGTCGATTTCGAGTTCCATCTGGTTATAAAAATGCCGGGAATTATAAAGTTTGGTCAGACCGTCGGTGATGGCCAGCTTTTGCAGCTTGCCGAGCATCTGGTTGCGTTCTTGGGTCAGTTGGCGTTCACGCAACACGCGTTTGAGCCGCAACAACAATTCTTCGAATTTAACCGGCTTGAATACGAAATCGCTCGCCCCTTTGCTGATGGCCTCTTCGTAGGAATAGTCACCGCTATAGCCGGTCATGACGATCACATCGACGTCATGTTTTTTTTTGATCCGGTCGGTGAGTTCCAGACCGTCAAGACCCGGCAGGATGATATCGGTGATCACCACATGAAATTTTCTATCCGCCAGGACGTCCAGCGCCTCTTCGGCGCAATTGGCGACATGCGCATTGAAACCGGCTGCCTGAATGAATTCATGCATGGCATTGCGAATGGCCTCATCATCGTCGACTATGAGAACGGCTTTTTCCATGGGATTAATTTGATAACATCCGATATCATTTAATATGCATAGCTAACTTGACATTTTATACGTCCCTTTGATAAAAAATCAAGTTCTTTTGATTTAAATTCCAATAACTAATCGGTCATCGGGGGTAGGATTTCAACACGTACTGAACAGCACAAAGTTGACCGGTGCTCATCCGGGACCGGCATTTTTTTAACCCTGTGGCCCGTTTAATTCAACCCATGAAACATATACGCAACTTCAGTATCATCGCTCATATCGATCACGGCAAATCAACCCTCTCGGACCGGCTGATTCAGGCCACCGAAGTGGTGTCCGACCGGGATTTTCAGGATCAGATCCTCGACTCCATGGATATCGAACGTGAGCGCGGCATCACAATAAAAAGCCAGACCGTCTGTCTGCCCTACACGGCCAACGACGGCAACACGTATTCCCTGAACCTCATCGACACGCCCGGACACGTTGATTTTACCTATGAAGTCTCGCGGGCTCTGGCTTCGTGCGAGGGTGCGTTGCTGTTGATCGACGCCAGTCAAGGCGTGGAGGCACAAACGCTGGCCAACCTGTATCTGGCTATGGAGCATGACCTGGAAATCATTTCGGTGATCAACAAAATCGATCTGCCCTCGGCGGATATTGACCGGGCCAAACAACAGATCGAAGACGACCTGGGACTCGATCCGGATGCGGCCATACTGGCCTCGGCCAAGGACGGCACCGGCATCGAGGATGTATTGGAAGGGATTGCCACACGTCTGCCGTCACCCACCGGGGACCCCACAAAACCGCTCCGAGCCCTGATTTTCGATTCGCATTACGATGCCTATCGCGGCACCATCGTGCATTTCAGGGTATTTGAAGGCGCCATCCGCGCTGGCGATACCATTCGTTTCATGTCCAATAACGCCACCTACCGCGTGGAAGAGGTCGGCATTTTCCGTATTGTCCGCCAGCCTCGCAAGAAACTGGCCGCCGGTCAGGTGGGCTATCTGATCGCCAGCATCAAAACGGTCAGCGACACCCGCTGTGGCGATACCATCACCCTGGACAAACAGCCGTGCGATGCGCCCATGCCCGGTTTCAAAGAAGCCAAGCCGGTGGTGTTTTCATCCATCTATCCGGTGGCATCGGATGGTTATGAGGATCTGGTGGTTGGTCTGGAAAAACTCAAACTGAACGACGCTTCCCTGATTTATGAAAAGGATAGCTCGGCGGCGCTCGGTTTCGGGTTCCGTTGCGGGTTCCTGGGACTGTTGCACCTTGAGGTCGTGCAGGAACGGTTGGAGCGCGAGTTCGACCTGTCTTTGATCCTCACCGCACCTTCGGTCCGCTACCACCTTACGTTAACCGACGGTGAACAACAGATCATCGACAACCCCGCGCTTTACCCGGATCAGGCCACCATCGAATCGGCCAAGGAACCGTTTATCCGAGCCGCCATTATTATCCCGGACCGTTACATGGGAGCGGTGATGAAGCTGTGCATGGACCGGCGCGGGATCAATAAAAACTACCAGTACCTGACCAGCGACCGGTTGGAGATGATCTTTGAGCTGCCGCTGGCCGAGGTGATTTACGATTTTTACGACCGGCTCAAGTCGGTAACCCAGGGGTATGGGTCGTTTGACTACGATCTGCTCGACTACCGCGAGACCGATCTGGTCAAGGTCGATATCCTGATCAACGGCGAACGGGTGGACGCCCTTTCCCAACTGGTCCACCGGGACCGGTCCGTGGAGCGGGCGCGCACCGCCTGTGAAAAATTACGTGAGGAAATCCCGCGTCAGATGTTCAAAATAGCCATTCAGGGCGCCATCGGCAGCCAGATTATCGCGCGCAAGACCGTTTCCGCGTTCCGCAAGGACGTCACGGCCAAGTGCTACGGTGGCGACATCACGCGTAAACGCAAGCTGCTGGAGAAGCAGAAAAAAGGCAAAAAACGAATGAAGATGGTCGGCAAGGTGATGATACCGCAGGCGGCCTTTCTGTCTGTTTTGAAAACCGATGCGGATTAATGCCGGGGTATGTCCTTCGCAGGAACGATGACCCGAACCGCCCGATGCGATTTGAGGAGACAAAGACAAGATGGGAAAAACAATTGCTGAGAAAATTTTTGATGCACACTTGGTGGACCGGCCCGCGGGCGATATTCATGTGATCCGGATGGATGCGGTGTTTTGCCATGAGATCACGACACCGGTGGCCATCAACGATCTGGTGAGCCGTGGTAAGGACCGGGTGTTCGATCCCGACAAAATTAAGGCGGTGATCGACCACGTCACCCCGGCCAAGGATTCCAAGACCGCATTGCAGGGCAAGATCCTGCGGGATTGGGCCCGGCGTCATCAGATCAAGGACTTTTTCGATATCGGTCAAAACGGGGTTTGCCACGCGTTGTTCCCGGAAAAAGGGTTTGTGCGCCCCGGTTACACCGTCATTATGGGTGACTCGCACACCTGCACCCACGGTGCCTTCGGCGCCTTTGCAGCCGGCGTGGGCACCACCGATCTGGAAGTCGGTATTCTGAAAGGGGTCTGCGCGTTTCACTATCCGGTGACCATGAAGATCGAGGTCAAGGGCCGGTTGCCGCAAGGGGTGTTCGCCAAGGACGTTATCCTGGCCGTTATCGGAACCATCGGCGTTAACGGCGCCACCAACAAAGTTATCGAATTTTGCGGCGAAGTTGTGGATCGCATGACCATGGAAGAGCGGATGACGCTGTGCAACATGGCGGTGGAAGCCGGCGCAACCTGCGGCATCTGCAAACCGGATATGACCACCGTCGATTATTTGTGGCCGTTCATCCAAGACGAATTCGCCGACAAGACGACGGCGATGAACGCCTACGAAGTCTTTTGCCCGGATGCAGACGCCGAATATGACGCGGTCATCGAACAGGACGTGTCCGATCTGAAACCGATGACAACGTTCGGGTACAAGCCGGACAACGTCAAGCCGGTGGCCGAAATGAAGGGCACTAAAATCGACCAGGTCTATATCGGCTCCTGCACCAATGGGCGCATCGAGGATTTGCGCATCGCCGCCGCGGTTTTGCAAGATCAGCAAATTGCGCCGACCGTGCGGGGCATTGTTTCACCGGCCACCCCTCAAATCTACGCCCAGGCCCTGGGAGAAGGTCTGCTGAAAGTGTTCATGGATGCCGGTTTTTGTGTCACCAACCCGACTTGCGGTGCATGTCTGGGCATGAGCAACGGCGTTTTGGCCGAAGGGGAAGTATGCGCGGCCACCACCAATCGCAACTTCAACGGCCGGATGGGCAAGGGGGGCATAGTGCATCTGGTCAGCCCGGCCACGGCGGCGGCCTCGGCCATTGCGGGGCACATCGACAATTCGAAACTGTTCAAAGGGTAAGCTATGAAAAACTTCAGCGGTAAAGTTCTGTTTCTGGATCGTTCAGATATCAATACGGATGAGATCATCCCGGCCAAATATTTGACTGAAATCTCCAAGGAGGCCCTCAAGCCCTATCTGCTCGAAGATTTGAAAATGGAGGAGTTCACTCCGGGCAAGGATATTGCCGGCAAGGCCGTGGTGGTGACGCGGGCCAATTTCGGCTGCGGCTCTTCGCGCGAGCACGCGCCTTGGGCGTTGGAGGTCAACGGCATCAATCTGGTGATCGGCGAAAGCTTTGCGCGAATTTTTCGTCAGAACATGTTCAACTGCGGCATGATGGCGGTGGAGCTGCCTGCCGAGACCATCGACCAGCTATTCACCCGGTATGCCGGTGGGCAAACCACCATTGAAACCGATTTGCAAAAAGGACTGTTTCGTGTTTCCGACGGTGAAACCACCACGCAAATTCCGTTTGAAATTTCGGAATTTGACCGCGCCCTGGTCGACGCTGGCGGCTGGGTGGGATTCGCGGACAAAAAGTATTGAAGGGTCAGCCTGCAAGAAACTGGAAATTAAAATTTGAACTTGGAATTATCCAATTTGAACAATTGCCTTATTCCCAGATTTCCAGTTTCAACCTTCAACCACCGTATTTTCGATCGCCCCGATTTTTTCGATCCAGCATTTCACCACATTGCCCGGTTTCAGAACAACCGGCGGATCACGGAAGAAACCGACGCCTGAAGGGGTGCCCGTTGAGATGATATCGCCGGGCAACAGGGTCATGTCGGCGCTGATGTTTTCGATCAGGGTCGGAATATCAAAAATCAGGTCGGCGGTGGTGCCATCCTGCATGACCTGACCGTCAACGCTGGCGGTCAAGCGAAGTTGATGGGCATCTCCCACTTCATCCGGGGTGACCAGTGCCGGTCCCATGGGGGCGAAGGTATCGAACGATTTGCCCCGAAACCATTGCGAGTCGGCAAACTGGGCCTCGCGCCCCGACACATCATTCATCACCATATAGCCCGCGATGTGCGCCTGGGCATCCGCCTTGGTGATCCGTTTGCCTTTTTTGCCGAGCACCACGGCCAATTCAACCTCCCAATCGACCTGCCCGCTGCTGTGCGGCATCATAATCGGATCGAACGGGCCGTTGACCGTGTTCGGTGTTTTGTTAAAAATCAGGGGTGATTGGGGGGTGTCGAAACCGCCTTCTTTGGCATGCTCGGCATAATTCTTCCCAAGGCAGATAATCTTGGACGGTACCGGCACGGGCGGCCCCAAACGCACATCCATCTGCTTACCCTCGGCAGCGACGGTTTTGAGTTTATCCAGCCAGCCGTGCTCAAAAAACTTCCGGCCGATATCCGGGATGTCGCTGAAAATCACGCGCAGGTCGACGATGCGACCGTCCTTGAGCAGGCCGGGGCGTTCTTGTCCAATTGGACCGAAGCGAATTATTTGCATTGCATATCCTTATAAAAAAACCTGAAATTTTTCTCCAAGTTTCCAGTCAATGTCATTAACTTAAACAACCCGATGAGCCAAAGAGATGTGGCGCAGGGCTTTAAGCCCATAGCCGTCAAGCTAGTGCCCATCTGGAAATAGCATCTTTTGGCCCCTGGCGGTGTTCTCGCATTTTTGAAATCCTCGGCAGTAGCTTGCTATGCCTGCGGTTTTAAAAATGCTCGGGCCTTGCCGGGAACCAAAATTTACTATTTCCGGATGGGCACAAGCTAAGAAAAAATGAATAACAATTGAGCACAATTGCATGTTGAAGCCTGATACCAGCACTTAGGCATTTTTGCGATATCTCCTGGATCCCCGCCTGCGCGGGAATGACGTCTAAACACGACGGGGCAAAACCTACGCCGTCATTCCCGCGCAGGCGGGAATCCAGGAAATGTCCCAAGATGCGCAAATTGCTTGTTCCGGTGGCCCGCCGCAACGTAAGGGCGTTTTACAAATGTCGGCTACAGGCAAAAGCCCTGAACCACTGCCTTAAGTTAATGGCATTGAGTTTCCAGTTTCAAATTCCCAGTTTCCCTAATCCGGCTCGGCCGGATTAGGCCGTGGCGGATTCGACGCACGCCCCTGTCGGCCGTCCTCATAACCATCCTGATAACATTTGCCGGCGTACCAGTTGATCTGACGGTAGATGCCCCGGATGATGGCGACTTCCTTGGCCCTTAATTGCAGTCGCGTCAAAAAATGACGCAGGCGGTTCATCCAGTAATCCGGATTGTCCGGCAGGAGAAAATTGATGCGCACAAGAATGTCTTTTAGTTGCGCGTACATCCCGTCCAACTCGTGCCGGGCGGCCAGGCGGGGGGCGAACTCCTGCGTCGGGGGGCGGCTTGCCTGGAACAGGGCGTAGGAGACAATCAGTACGGCCTGGGCCAGATTGAGCGAGGCGAATTGGGCGGTGGGGATATTGACTAGTTTGTGACACAAGCGCAGATCGTCGTTGGTCAGCCCTTTATCTTCGGGACCGAACAAAAGGGCAATGCGGTTGTGCGGTAGCAACGGAATCAGTTCCTGGGCCAGTTTTTCGGGTGAACCGATGACTTGACGCTGCCCCCCCAACCGTGCCGTGGTGCCGATGACATAGGTAAAGGCGGTCAGGGCGTCTTGCAGGGAGTCGGCGATGGTGATGCCGTCCACTACATCCGCCGCGCCTTTGGTGGCCATCATGCGCACCCGTTTAGGGTCGAAGTCCTCGGGCTGAACCACGACCAATTGTTCGATACCCATATTTTTGGCTGCACGGGCCGCCGCGCCGATATTTTCCGGAAAGCGGGGCCGGTGCAGCACAATGGCGATATGATTCAGCTTGACCGCTACGGGCATTAACCGACCAATTCGAAACTATTGAAAAAGTACCCGATTTCAAAAGCCGCGGTTTCCGGCGCGTCGGAGCCGTGGACGACATTTTTCTCAATGTCGGTGGCAAAATCACGCCGGATGGTGCCCTCAGCGGCCTCCTTGTAATTGGTGGCGCCCATCAGTTCGCGGTTTTTGGCGATGACCTGGTTGCCTTCCAGCACCATGACCACCACCGGGCCGGAGGTCATGAATTGTGTCAGGCTGCCGAAAAAAGGGCGTTCCTTGTGCACGGCATAAAATCCTTCGGCCTGTTTTTGTGTCATGTGCAGCATTTTCATGGCCACAATGCGGATATCGTTTTGTTCAAAGCGTTTGATCACTTCACCAATCAGGCCGCGGGAAACTCCGTCCGGTTTGATGATTGAGAGGGTTCGTTCCATGATGTGTCCTTTCTAATGTCCATTTTATAATGAATTCGTTTTGCCGGTGGCATACCAAATGGCCGGTATGAAGTCAACTGCTGCGGCGAGGGATTTGGGACGTTGACAAACGGCGCACCAGTTTTTATTTAGTGTCATTAAAAATTAAAGGAGGTAGGTGGATCGTATGCCGATTTACGAATTTTACTGCCAAGCGTGCCACATGATATTCAATTTTTTTTCAAAGACCGTGAATACAACCAAAGTGCCGGTTTGCCCGAAATGCCGTAAGGAAAAGCTGTCCCGCCAGGTATCGTTGTTTGCTGTTACCGGCAGGGCGAGTGAAGAGGGCGATATGGATGATTTGCCCTTTGATGAGAGTAAAATGGAGCAGGCGATGAACATGCTGGGCAAAGAAGCTGAGAACATCAACGACGACGACCCGCGGCAGGCGGCCGACTTGATGCGTAAATTTACCGACCTGACCGGCGTGCAACTGGGACCGGGCATGCAGGAAGCCCTGCAGCGCATGGAGCAGGGCGAAGATCCGGAACAGGTCGAGGCCGAGATGGGGAATTTGCTTGAAAGCGAAGACCCCTTTGTCCTGTCGGGTCACAAAGCTGTCCCCAAATCACAACGGCAGGTCGCGCCGCTCAAAGATGAGACGTTGTACGACCTGTAGCCGCAGCCGCAGGGTGTTGAAAAGAGGAGGGGGGATGAACAACGAAGTGCCGAAACGTATCGAGATACATCAAGGCGACATCACCACGCTGGCAGTGGATGCAATTGTAAATGCCGCCAATCGGACTTTGCGGGGTGGCGGTGGTGTGGATGGCGCCATTCATCGCAAAGCCGGCCCGCAACTATTGGCTGAATGCAAAACCATCGGTGGGTGCCCCACCGGTGAGGCGCGAATCACCAGAGGGTACAATCTGCCGGCTAAATTTGTCATTCACACCGTAGGGCCGATCTATTCCGGCAAACCCAAGGATGCGCACTTGCTGGAACAATGCTACCGCAACAGCTTGGCGTTGGCTGTGGCCCATCAAGCGGCCAGCGTTGCTTTTCCGGCGATCAGTTGCGGGGTGTACGGCTATCCGATCGAAGATGCCTGTCAAATTGCGTTAAATACTGCCTGCGATGTGTTGGCGACGGAATCAGGGATCGCGAAAGTTTTGTTTGTGCTCTTTTCGGACAGCGATTTTCAAGTTTACAGGAAACATTTGAAAGCACTTATTTCTGGATGAACACTAAGGGCTCGCGCCAAAAATGTGAAATTATTTTTGCGCGAGCCCTAAATAGTGGCCGCTTGATTGCCGAATACATAGTGTAGCAGGTTGATCGGTTGGATGGGGATTCGGACGGGAATTGTCCATTGACATTTGCAGCCGGTATAGTTAGCTTGCGGTTGCAGTAAAATGACTGGACGGCTGCCGTACGTTTACCCTTGGGGTTGGCAGTCGCATTTTTTTTAAGGAGGAACATACATGCTGGAAGTCACTGCGTCGGCGACAGAACAAATTGCCGAATACTTTAAGGGCAAAGATGTAAAACCGATTCGCGTCTTTTTAAACGAAGGCGGATGAGGCGGCCCCGGTTTGGCCATGGCTCTGGACGAGCCTAAAGAAACCGATGAGACATTCGAGATTGAAGGATTTAGTTATATTGTTGACAAAGCACTTTTAGAAAAAGCCAAACCGATTAAAATCGATTTTTTGATCAATGGCTTCAAGCTGGATTGTGGCATCGATTTTGGTGCCGCCGGCTGTAACAGTTGCACCAGTTGCGGTTAGATTCCTGAATTGGATTGAAAAAGGCAATGCAAACGCATTGCCTTTTTTACATCTTGCCATCGCTGTGATAGTTTTCCGCGGCCCTAACATCTCTTCGGTGACGAGCCGCCCCTCGTATCCAAGGTACTGCCCGCCGGACAGACTTTTTTTGGGGTTTGATTGGGCGGCACGTAACGGCTTGTTCCTGTCCTGGTATCCGTGTTGCGTTTGAACGGATTCGTCTTGACGCTCCGTGGGTGACATGTTAACCGTGTTCTATTCGCTGAATGTCTGTTCAGTGAGAAGAAGCCTCAATATCCGATCGATGATTTCATTCCTTGCGCTGAGCCTGTCAATTCTTCACCGGCTTCCAAGCGACCCATATGCAAGATATATTGGTTGTAGTTTTATGTAGCCTGCAAACGATGGAGGTACAGATGGCATTATTGGAGTACGAGATTGATGAGAATGTTGCCATTCTAACCATGAGTAGCGGCGAGAATCGTTTTAATCCCGATTTTTTGACTGAGTTGATGACGCGGTTCGATGAAATCGAGCAGCAAACCGATGCTCGTGTGCTGGTTGTTAAATCGGCACATGAGAAAATTTTTTCGAACGGCATCGATTTAGAGTGGCTGCTGCCTTACATTCAAAAACGTGATGCCAAACGCTGCAAGGATTTTTTCTATCAATTGAACGATGTTTTTAAGCGGGTTTTGACCTATCCCCTGGTTACCATCGCCGCAATCAACGGGCACGTGTTTGCCGGCGGCGCCATTTTGTCGGGGGCCTTTGACTTTCGTTTTATGCGCGCTGACCGGGGCTATTTTTGTCTGCCGGAAGTCGATTTGGGGATACCTTTCCTGCCGGGAATGAATGCGCTGCTGCAAAAGGCGATTCCGTCTTACAAGCTCGATGAAATGCAATTGACCGGCAGGCGTTTGACCGCTGATGAATGTGAGGCCCACCATATCGTGGCCAGGGCGTGTCACGTTGATGAATTGATGTCCGTGGTCATGGAATTTGCCAAGCAATTGAACAAGGAACGTGCGGTTTTAGCGGAATTGAAGCTGCGCAGGGCCAAACCGATTCTGCATGCCATTGATGTTGAGGACCCCCCTTATATCGAAGGCGGCGCCTTTTACGTAATGGGGTGATGTTGATTCAGTTGCTGCGGGCAGGGTGCACTTGGCCGTATGGCTTCTTTTTCGGAAAGTGACCATCGCAGACAACCCAAGTCCAAGTTGAGGTGTGCCATGCGGGTAATGATTCTGGGTGGCTCCGGTTTTGTCGGTCAGGCTCTCGCTCTTTTTTTATTGGACCGTGGTAATATCGTCACAGCCGTGGGTAGACGCGCGCGTGTCGCGTTTCCTGTTCATTCCAATTTTCGATACATATCGGCTGATATGACGCAGGGCGGTACTTGGCAGAAAGCTGCAGCGCAAGCCGATATCCTCGTCAATTTCACCGGGCGAAGTATTTTTGGCCGCTGGACGAAGGACTATAAGAAGCAAATCTACAATTCGCGCATTCTCTCGACACGCAATCTCGTGCAGGCATTACCGGAAAACTGTGGCCAGACTTTGCTCAACGCCTCGGCGGTGGGGTATTACGGCGACCGGGGGGACACGGCTCTAACCGAGGACACGGCTAACGGAACAGGTTTTTTGGCTGAAATCGGACGTGACTGGGAGGCCGAGGCCCTGGAGGCCCAAACCAAAAACGTGCGTGTGGTGTTGATTCGCTTCGGCATTGTTCTCGGCCGGCAGGGCGGGGCGTTTGCAAAAATGGTGACCCCGTTCAAGTTGGGCCTTGGAGGGCCGCTTGGCACGGGTAAACAGTGGTTTCCATGGATTCATTTAGATGATGTTGCCGCTGCGATTCAATTTCTAATCGACAGCCCTCAAGCTAAAGGGCCGTTTAATTTTTGCGCGCCCAATTCGGTGCGTAATGCGCAATTTACGCATGCTTTGGGACGTGCTTTGCATCGGCCGGCGTTTATACCACTGCCGGCCGTGATGATGCGAATCGGCCTGGGCGAATTTGCCTCTGCACTTTTAGCCAGTCACAGGGCAATACCCGCGAAATTGCAAACGGCGGGCTTTGAATTTCAATTTGAAACTATTTCGGAAGCCCTTGCGGATCTCGTAAGGCGTTGAGCGGACGACGTTGAATTCGACAGCCAAGGGCTCGCGCAAAGTAGAAAAGTATTGAGGAAACGCTTGTGACGCGATGTAAGTTTTGTGGAAAAGACAAGCGTGGCGCCGTGTCATGCTGCCGTTACACGATTGTGATCGATAATCGCAATTACGCGCCGATTCCCTTTGGTCCTCAATCACGGCAAATCATCCCCATCGTCAAAAAAGAGATCGCCAGGTGCCCGGATTGCAACGTACAAACCGGTGGCTTGCACCATGTCGGCTGTGGTTTGGAATTATGTCCTTGTTGTGGCAAACGTTGGATTTATTGTCGTTGCAATGGTAAAAAGGTCAAGCGCGCGGATCTTTTCTCCGGTAAAAAAATTATCCCTTTCCCTCAACCGTTCCAGCCTTGAAATTCGGCTTAGGGCTCGCGAATAATTATTTCACATTTCAAATTCGTGATGTGTCTAAAATTCTTGGCGGGGGCCGCTGCCAATATGGTTGAATGCGCATCGCAGAAGGAAAATATTCGATTTTTTTCTGGCCTGATGTTTGCAGAATTTGAGAATGCGCGAAGAAAATTTGCCATTGAATCATGTTTTTAGGGCCGCGGAAAAAATAAAATGTTCCAAATTCCGGACCGTATTTGGGATACTTTGTTTTTTTCGCAGCCCTAAAATAATGTGCCCAATGATAATGGGGCATGATGTATTTCGTTTTTTGCGCATTGTCTTCCGGATGGACAAGATTCAAGTCGGTTGCGGTTTGGACGTCATTTTTTTGGCGTCAATCTGGCGATCTGCTGCTATAAAGATTCAAACTGACGAAGGTTCAACATGCAGGTAGTGAAAACTGAAACGAAACCACGGCTTTTGCTTAAATTGAAGGTGATCCTCTTGATGGGATGTTTCGCCCTTCTAACGGGATGTGGTGGAAAAAGTACCGACGGCGATTTTTTGCTGGGCTCCTGGCGCATTGAAGATCAGAGCGTCCACCATCTGGTGACCTTCCGCGCCAATCATACCTGGGAGGCGGAAGTCAGGACCGAGGGACAATACTCCAAAATCGTAAAAAAGCGCGGTGGCGTTAACGGTACCTGGCAAGTCGATCAGGGCCGGCTAAACATGACCACTCTCAAAGCGGCCATCGATATTGGTTGGCAGGAAGGTCTTACGGAGGTGTTCGCCATCCTGGAAGGCAATAAAACGATTTTAAAACTACAACAAATACATACCGGAAAACTGAAAACCTTTAAGCGTGTGCGCAGTCGGAAAAAAGACGGACAGAAAGATGTCGCCGCCGCGATCGTCATGCGGCCGATCGTCGTGAATTTGAGTAAGATGCGCGCGCATGCCAAGGATCGATTCTTGTGTGTGTCGTTGGCGCTCAATATGAACGATCCATCCGTCCCGTCCCGGGTGCATCCGCGCGTCAGGGAAACCACCTTGTTTTATTTGAGTTCCCTGACTTACATGGATGTGAACACCAACGCCAAGATTGACGAGGTAAAAGGCCGTTTGTTCAGCTTATTAAAACCGTACATGGGCGATCAGTTCACCGATATCGATATACGGCGTGTTGTCGTGACCACCAACAGTAAAAAAATCGAATCCTTTTTGGCGGCAGACTCTTAAGGTAAGCGTTTTTCAAGATCAGCGGAGAAGTATTTTGGAGTCCTTGCAGGAGAGGCAAGTATTTTTAAAAACTGAGTTTTTTTAAGTTTTTAGTTGCAAAAAATATAAAAATCAGGTAATTATCATACGATTGGACTTTTATATCGGCTCATTTTTCCAAACCCTAGCGTCATGCTTTGTTTGTTGTAAACGTGCCGATATTTGTTTAGACTGGCGGGCGTTTTTTTTTAGTGGTTAATCATCTTGTTATCCAAGGCGACAACCGACAGACCAACAGGGTAGACACAATGCGATTCTGGGCCGTGATGCAATCGCATGATTATGTATCGGGTTATGCCAAACCCGGCCGATTTGGCGGTCCGCGGGTGTTTGCCGATTAACTCAAATTGGAGGGCGTGACAATTGTCATATACTTTTGATCACAAACAGCTGGATGCATTGGAGGAGGTTTTACAGCAGGGTCTAATTGATTTGGGGGTGCACTGCGTTGTTTTGATCGATATGTCAGGCAATATTATCGTTAATTTAGATAATGGCCGTATGAAGCACGACGTATACTCTCTGGCAGCCCTGGCGGCGGGTAATTTTGGTGCCGTAAGCACGATGGCTAAAATTATCGGCGAGGATGAGTTTTCTTTGCTTTTTCACAAAGGCAAAAAAGAGAATATTCATTTTAGCAAGGTCATGAAGGATTTTCTACTTGTCACAATATTCGGCAAAGACGTCTCATTGGGCTTTCTACGTTTAAAGGTAACTGAAGCTGTGGAAGAGATTAAGAAGATATTGCAATCGCAGCAATAAATATCCAGGCCATCAGCTCGATTGTATTGAAATAAGTTGAACCGGTAGCAAACAGTTAGGTGTCTTCTTATGGCATTTATTAATGTTAAGCGCAAAGAGGTTCAGGTCAAAATCGTTTATTATGGGCCTGGCCGCGGCGGCAAAACAACTAATTTAGAGTATATATACAATAAATTCAACGATCGTATTCAAACCGAAATGGTCGCCATCAAGACCCACGGCGACCGCACGCTCTTTTTTGATTTCATGCCGTTCGATATGGGGCAGATAAAAGGGTATGACGTAAAAATACAGCTATATACGGTCCCCGGCCAGGTTAAATATGATGCAACCCGGCGTTTGGTGCTGCGTGGCGTGGATGGCATTGTATTCGTGGCCGACTCTTTGGCTGTGCGGCGGGAGAAAAATATTCACTCGCTTAAAAATCTACAGGATAATCTGGCGACATACAGCAAAAGTATTCACAAAATTCCGCTGGTCATGCAATACAACAAGAGGGACTTGTCAAAGCAGGGAATCCCGGTGCTATCTCAAGATACACTCGAAAAGGATCTTAATTCGCGTTTAAAGGCCCCCTCTTTTCTAGCCAGTGCGCTGGAAGGAAAAAATGTGGCCGCGACCATGAAAAAAATTATAGTAATGGTGATGGTTTCCTTGCAAAAGGAACTTCAATAGGAGGTGGTCAATTGGTCGACAGCAATGAAAACTTACTCGCATCCGAGGTGGAAAAACGCTTGGAAGATCTTTTCGGCGAGAGTGGCGAATCAACGGACTTCGTCGAGGAACCGAATGATGCCGAACCGGAAGATTCGCCTTTGAAAGAACTTAAGGCAACAATCTTGTCGATTGATTGGGAAATCAGTGATGAGATTATGGACCGGCTCGCCAGTCAGATAGCCTCTTTGAAGGATGAATTCCGGGCGGACAGCATTATGGTTCCGTTTTTACTCCTGCTAGACTCGATCGGTCGCTACATAAAGGTTAAAAAAGCACATGCCCATCCCGATGCGGTTAAAGTTTTAAATTCGGTTTATTCCGGACTTGAGAAGGTGGCCCTGTCAAAGGGATTGACCAATCAGGAGCGCAAGCGTGTCCTTTCGGCTGAAGTCCAGCGTTTCAAACAACTCAAGGAAAAAATTGCATCGACCAGGGTTGAACAGGAACGCAAGAAGGGCGCAAAACGATTCAAGGAGCTAAAACAGAAAATCGTAATGAGCAAAACGACATCCGATGCGGTGGACACTGAAAACGCGCCCGAGGATCTGAACCAACTGCTCGACCAGCTCAAGGCGTTTATACGATCGGAAATCAAAGCCCTGCGTGATGAATTGATCGGACAGCGAAGCTGACAATAATATCCGTTGTTGTGTCATCCTTCTGAAAGTCAAACGGAAGTGCTTGCAGTGAAAACCGGAGAATCTTGATAACTACTCGTGTAATCTTAAAGTATTGCAGCGTATAAGCGGAGACAAAGTAATGGATGTTTCTTCGGGTGACATCACCTCAATGGTTTTTAAACGTTCGGTTCGACAGAATATCGGCGAGGTATCGCTGGACAGTCAGATGTTAGGTGTCCTGATGGAACTGGATGGGCAGAAGAACCTCGGGATAATCGCTCAAAAACTAAATTTGAGCTTGCCTGCCATTCGGGATGTCGTTTCCCGGCTTTCCAAGCTCGGATTGATCGAGTCGCAAGCGGTTTCGGTACCGACAATCGACAAGGAGTTTTTCGATTTTCTAACCGCACAACTTTCATTGGCAATCGGACCGATCGCCGAAGTCATTATTGAAGATGCGGTTGCGGATTTGGGATACGATTTTTCGGAAGTCCCCTGTCATCAAGCGGCGGAACTGGTCGATTTACTTTCCCGGGAAATTCAAAGGGAAGACAAAAAAAACGCCTTTAAGATGAATATGGTTAATAAAATCAGGGAGAAAGGATTTTAGAACGGCAAGGTTGGCAAATGGTGTTGGGCGCTATCAAAAAAAAATCATCCGGTCTGATCTCGACGTTGGGCCCTTGTTGCAACTTTTCGAAATACGCGGGTATATTTGTGGGTTGAAGCGAGGGCCCGTCGTAATTTTGGGCCGCCATTCTTATCCTACTGATCCTTGTACCTAAGGAGAATTACGATGATCGTAATTTGTGAAGAGTGTGGGAAGAAATTTCGCATCGACAAAAATAGAATAAACGGACCGACAGCCAGTTTTAATTGCAACTCCTGCCAGCACCTCATCCTTGTGCATAAGCCGGAAAATGGCCAAGCCCCGTTAAACGCCGACGCTGTTGTCGGTGACGGCGATTCGGCCTCTGCTGTGGTGGGTGGGTTGGCCTCTTTACCCTCAGAGATGTCGACTGTTGACGATTCACCCGCCCCTGCGCCACCTGAGCCCGTGGTTGCGAAACCGCCGGCACAGCGCCGTTTTGGGCTTGTTGTGCGGATCGTGTTGGTTATGCTTGTGGTCGCGTTGATGCCGTTGATAGGTCTGGGATTTATCAACTTGTACCAGACCGGCCAGCGTTTGGAGGGAAGCCTTGAAAACCTGGGCACGCAAATAACCACCGGCCTGGCACTGCATGTTGATGAGTGGCTCGATAAAAACATTCGGGCATTGAATGCCGTCGCCAAAATGCCGGCGGTGCAATCGATGGATCAGGTCCGGCAGCAGCCGGTCTTCAGAGCGCTGCAAAAGGAGTATAACTGGGCCTATTTGATTTTTTCGACAGATGCCAAGGGAAATAATGTTGCGCGATCCGACGGTAATGCGTTGCGCAGCTATGCCGACCGTCAATATTATCAAAAAATTATCAACGGGCAGAAAATGGCGTGGCAGACACTTATCGGAAAAACTTCCAAGAAACCGGCGATCGTGGTTGCCGTACCGATCAAACGCAATGGCCGCACCGTTGGTGTTCTGGCCAGCGCCATGCTCACGGATACGCTATCTAAACGAATCGTCAATTGGAAGCAGGGGGATACCGGCTTTGCCTTTCTTGTCGACGAGAAAAGTAAAGTCCTGGCCCATCCGCGCAGAGCTTACGTTCTGAAAGAGAAAAATCTGAAAACACATCCGTTGCTGACGGCGTTTAAAAACGGAAAGCGCGGCATTATTGAATTTGAAGGCGAGGAGCAACAAGACACCATTGGCTATGCCGCCAAAACAAAACTGGGCTGGACTCTGGCCATTCAACAAGATAAAGCCGAGGCATTCAGAGATTTACGTTGGGCGCAAACGGTTATGAGCTTGATTCTGGTAGTTGCGGTTTTACTGGTTGTTCTGTGTGCTTTGGCGACAGGACGCACGATCGCGCGGCCGATCACCAAGCTTACCGAAGCGGCCGACCGGATCAGCGTTGGGGATCTGGATGTTGAAATCGCAAGCCAACGCAATGATGAAATCGGTGATTTGGCGGACGCCATCGGGCGAATGCAGGAAAGTATCCGCCTGTCGATTGAAAGACTGCGCCGGCGTCACCGTTAGCATGTGCCCGTCTGGAAATAGCAGTATTTGCGCGTTATCCGCGCCGGGCGTCAAGTTTGGATTTTCGAGATATCTTGATATTCCTATGATTCAAACTTACCGCCCGCCTTGAATTCACAAGGATACGACGATATCCGGATGGACACTCGCATATGGGGTTTATGGTTCACCGGAAGATACACCTGTTATCGTTTTGTAATTTTTGTCCGGACCTGAACGTGGCACTTGAAAAAGGGAACAACGAAAGATGATCATCATTCCTAGAGAAAAACCCGTTATTGAGGATCTAAACAGCTACTACATCGACATTGAACGACTATTTGAGCACTATCAAGGTGAAATTGGCTACGGATGTATTCATTTCCGCTCCCCGGTAGCCGAAGCCGCGATTTTTTTCGACAAAGACGAACTTCTGAACGGCTGTTACGAAGACCGCCAACAGCAACTCTCCGGCAAGAGTACCTACGACTCGATACGGCAAGCCACCCAAAAACAGAATTTCAACATCAATATTTACAAAATTGCGGAGGAGCGCGTCTATTTCTGGGCCAATTTACCCGATGCCAAAAAGTTATATAAAGACCTGAGTACGGAATTTACCGATCTGAAAGGATTAATCAAAAAAATGGCGGCGGAGAAACTGACCGGATATATTGATGTCGCCATCGGCAATGGTAAGGAATCAGCGCTTGTGTTTTTAAATAACGGCCAGATCATCGGCGGTTCATACTCCTGGGGCGGTGGTGGGCTCAACCGAACCGCCGAAGCCCAAATCGAGTTGGTTCAGCGGACCAAGCAACATGGCGGCATTTTCCAGGTTTGCCGCATTCCGGTAAGGGAATCTGCCGCATCAGACGTGACGGTGGTGCCAAATACGGAGATCAAAGCCGTCGCCAGCATCCTGACGGTTTTGGAAGATTTGCTGAATAGCTTTGGGCAGATTTTTTTAGCCCACAAAAAATCAGGACACGATTATCAAACCGTACTTAAGAAAAAATTTATCGAAATGGCCGATGAATACCATTTTCTCGATCCCTTTGCTGCCGAATTTGAGTACCTTGGCCAGAAAATTACTTACCATGGCGATTCGAGTGATGTAGAGCTGGCAAACGGCGTTATTGCATCGATCAAGGCATTGGCCACCGATCTGAAATTAACGGCGCAACTAGTCGATGTGGCTGCGATATGGTCGGAGAAGTACTCCCGCGAATTAAGCCGCATCGGCGTTAAATTTTAGGTGTCTGACCGATTTGCCGTCTTCGATCTCTGCGATTGTCGATCGCCGTTCAATTAACCTGCCTTTTTCCGGATGGCCACTAGTCAACACCGGGCCGACAGGCCGTTGGTGTTTTACCCACGCGTTATCAGCTAAGGAGCTATGGCGGAACACGCATCCACCAGGGACCATGATTCTTTAAGCCGCCGCTATGCCGGTTTTATTGAAAACTTACCGGTTGGGGTTTATAGTGCCAATTTAACCGGGCGTTTTACCTTCTGTAACCGCAACATGGCGCGAATGTTCGGCTATGAAACGATCAAAGCGTTTTTGCGCTGTCCGGTGATAAGCCTTTTTCGCAATAAACAAGACCGCGATTTGTTGGTGCAAACGGTTATGAATCGCGGCAGGGTTGTCGATTTGCCCCTGGCGTTTGAAAAGAAAGACGGATCGGTTTTGTGGGGCGCCGTTACGAGCAATGCCTTTTTTGATGAGGATGGCCGTGTCATCCGGTTTGATGGGGTTGTAAGGGATATTTCCAGTGAAATTGATGATCAGACCGGTATTTCCCAGTTGGATGAAATGGCGGATTCGATCAGCGACATTGTGCTGGTGCTGGATGTGCAATGCGTTATTCGGGATATCAATACCGCCGGCATCAGCTTTTTGGGTCAGGCTAAAACGGAACTGATCGGCAAGACATTTTACGACTTTTTGGTTCCCGGTTACAAGGACCTTTTTGCGTTGCTCATGGCCGATATCGTGCGATTTGGCCGACAGGAAGGCGTGTTGCTGGCAAAAGGGGGCGATGATCGGAAACACTACGTGCAGTTTCACGCGTTTTTATCGAAGCACAAGGAACGCGCCCACTCTATCAAACTGATCGTGCGTGATGCCACCGACCGCTGGAAACTGCAACGTGAACGATTGGCCCAGGAAAAATTTCAGGGTGTGCTGGAAATGGCCGGTGGCGCAGCCCATCGACTAAACCAACCCTTGACAATTTTAAACAATATGATCAAAGAGGTGCTGGCGGATCTCCAAAGTGACGATCCTTTACAACACAAAATTGCCACCATGCACGACCAACTTGTTCGTGTAAATGATATTGTCCGCAAAATTAGCAGTGTTAAAAAATATGAAGCCATGGATTATGTTGCGGGGATCAAGATTGTTGATATAGACAAATCGTCCTGAATGCGGTGAGATCAAAAAAATGAATAAGGTGAACCGATGAAGAAGTTCGTTTTAATTGTTGACGATGATCAGGAAATGTTGTTGGCCGTCAAGGACGGTTTGGAAAAATATGACACGTCGTTGTCCGTGCTGATTGCTGGCGACGGTCTGATTGCGTTGGAGAAACTCAAGAAAAACACCGTTTCGGTTGTGGTCACGGATTTAAAGATGCCGCGCATGGACGGTATTTCATTGTTGGCGCACATCATGGAGCATTACCCGGATATTCCGGTCGTCATCATCACCGCGTACAGCACATCGGCGATGGAAAGAATGGCACGTGACGGCGGGGCCATCGGGTATATTGAAAAGCCGTTTATGATCGAAGGGCTGGCTAAAAAAATCAAGGTGGCCCTGCAGAAGGAATCTGACGGCGGCACCATGCAAAGCGTCTCGTCCGGTACCTTCCTGCAGATGATTGAAATGGAGCAGCGCACCTGCACCTTGCGAATGATTGACAAGACCACGGGCAGGCAGGGCGTCCTTTTCATCAACAGCGGGTGCCTGTTGGATGCGCGCATCGACAATCTGCAAGGTGTCGATGCGGCCTACGAAATTTTGTCGTGGGAGGAGGTTGCCCTGTCCATCCAGAATACGTGCCCCAAAGAAGAAAACCTGATCAATGTCGACTTGCAAGCCCTGCTGCTGGAGGCCATGCGCCGCAAGGATGAAAAAAACGAAGCCCGGCAGGCACCTTCGCCCCCAGCGGCGCAAAAGCCGGCCCCGGTACAGCCGGCCAAAGCGGCTCCGGCACCGAAAAAAACGGTCTTTTTTGCTAAAACCAAAAAAGAGGCCGGCCGGGCTGCGAAACAGCTGGCGGTATCGCCGCCGCCGGCATCTGCACCGGTCGACAAGATCGGTGCCATTCGTCGAAGGCTGACGGATCGTTGCGGCGATCGTTGTGGCCTTGAGGATATCTATCAGGACGCGGCTTGGGATGGCTTTGTCAAGGTTTTGTCCCATTTCGGCTCTTTTTTCGGAAGCGGTGCGCTTAAAGCAGCATATATCCGCAGAGGGGAGCCCAAAGACTATATTGTTATGCCGGACCAGCCCACGATTGTTGTTGCCGTTGACCGCAAGGGATTGCGGGATAGTATCATGCAAGCATTGACGACGTGACCGTGTATGAAAACTTGTGTTGATCGGCCGCCGGCCAGAGAAATCCCGTATGGGTATCGACTCGAATCCGAACTCATTTGGTTTGATACACAATTAAAAAAATGATGGAAGACGCTTATGCAAGAAGTTCTAAATGATATTCTGACGACCAAGGGCGTTTTAGGTGTGATGCTTGTTTCGCATTCAGGCAGCTTTCTCTTTAAGCACTTCAATCAGCAGCCTAAACAGGATCCGTCCGACATGCCGTGGGTGACATTGTTAAAAGCGATGCATGGTGTCAACGAGGCGGACATGGTTTTTGAATCCGGCCGCTATTACCTTCGCAAAGCCGAACCGGGCCTTTTGATTATCTGGATGTCGCTGGCCGCCTCCATTTCGATGATGCGGCTCAATTGCGATGTCGCATTGCCCAACCTCAAAGAACCCGGCAACAAGGGGGGGCTCGGGCGTTTTTTTAAAAAAAAGAAATAGGATGATTTCAAGTTGGTTCGGCATGACACAAGCGGGTACCTGGCCCGACCTTGCCTGGTACGCTTGATGCGTTAATACTGATCGGAATATGGACCGAAATTTGGGATATTTTATTTTTTCAACGGCCCTAAGAACACCTACTGATGATGAATCAACTTGCTTTCAATGATGGTCCGTATTTTCCTGCCTTGATCTCGTACGATACCTATTGATTCTGGATGGACACTTGTTAGATCCATTGTATGCGGCAGCGATATCAGTTTTTGAAACAATGTCGCGCGACTATCCTGCCGCACGATGGTGTCGTCGATCCGGAGGTAAATCGACAGTTTTGTGCCGTGCGTGCGAAGTGCGCCAGCCATTGCGGGGGTGCATTCGGGGTACTATATTGCGCAAGAAAACATATGCCGCCCTGCTATTTAAGGACGGAAGCCAGCTTTAAAAAAAAACGCCAAAAAAGGGAGGGGAACATGCCGCAAAACCATCTCGCCAAGGAGAAGAGTCCCTATTTGCTTCAGCATGCCCATAACCCGGTAAACTGGTATCCTTGGTCACCGGAAGCGTTTCAGGCGGCCCAGGAACAAAAAAAGCCGATTTTTCTGTCCATCGGGTATGCCACCTGTCATTGGTGTCATGTAATGGAAAAGGAATCTTTCGAGGATGAACAGGTTGCCCGTTATCTGAATGATACATTCATATCGATCAAGGTCGATCGCGAGGAGCGCCCCGATATTGATGCCACTTATATGAGTGCGTGTCAGCTTCTTACCGGCAGTGGCGGCTGGCCGTTGAGCATTTTTATGACCGCATCGAAAATGCCGTTTTTTGCGGCGACCTACCTTCCGAAACATACCCGTTTCGGCCGAACCGGTTTGATCGATCTGTGCCGCCATGTGAAGGAACTTTGGACGCAACAAAAACACCGGGTGTTGGCTTCGGCGGCGCGGATCACCCATAATCTGGACCAGGCGTTTCAATTCGAAAAAGACGACACCCCGGACAACACCCTGCTTGATCAGTGTTACGACCAAATCAAGGCCGGCTTTGATGCCGAAAACGGCGGCTTTGGCACGGCGCCCAAGTTTCCTACGGCGCACCGGTTGCAGTATCTTCTGCGTTATCATTACCGCACCGGTGACCAACAGGCGTTGGCAATGGTTGAAAAAACGCTGCAGAAGATGCGGGCCGGCGGGCTGTGGGATCATGTCGGCCACGGATTTCATCGCTATTCGACCGACCAGAAGTGGCTGGTGCCTCATTTTGAGAAAATGCTGTACGATCAAGCCCTGCACGCGGTGGTTTATCTTGAAGCCTATCAAATCACCAAGAATGATTTTTACACGACCGTAGCGCGGCAGATCTTCGATTATGTCCTGCGGGATATGACCGATGACGAGGGTGGCTTTTATTCCGCTGAGGACGCCGACAGCGAGGGGGAAGAAGGCAAATTCTACGTCTGGTCGTATGAGCAATGGCGCAGGGTGTTGGGAGCCAGAGAGGCACGCTACTGGCAACGGGTTTTCAATATCCAGGAACATGGTAATTTCAATGACGAAGTGACCGGCCAAAAGACCGGCACCAACATCCCGCATCTTGAAAAACATCTGGCCGACTGGGCCCATAAACGCAAAGTCGACCCGCAAGAGCATGCGGCCCGCTGGGAAAAAGCCCGGCTCAAATTGTTCGAGCATCGCCTAAAACGGATTCATCCTTTGAAAGACGACAAGATCCTGACGGATTGGAACGGACTGATGATCGGTGCCTTGGCATACGGGGCGCGTGTTTTACAGGAACCGCGCTATCGTCAGGCAGCGCTTGACGCAGCCCGTTTTGTCAACCGGCACCTGTCCACTGCCGACGGTCGTCTGCTGCATCGCTACCGGTTGGGTGAAGCCGCTATCCAGGGGTATGCCGGCGACTATGCGTATCTCATCCATGGGCTTTTGGGGCTCTACGAGGCGACCTTTGATCCGGATTTGATCCAACAGGCCATCGATTTACAGCATAGCATGTTGGACGATTTCTGGGATCAGGACGGCGGTGGCTTTTATTTGACCGCCAACCAAACCCGCGATCTGCCGAAACGCCCCAAGGAACTGTACGACGGCGCCCTGCCGTCGGCCAACTCAGTGGCCCTGTCCAATATGTTGCGGCTGGCGCGATTGACCGGCGTTGCCCGCTGGGAGGAGCACGCCAATGCCCTGATGCAATCCTGCGCCGGCAGTGTCAAAGCCCAACCCGCGGCGTATACCCACTTTTTGATCGGGGTCGATTTTGCATTGAATCCGGGACAGGAAATCGTCATTACCGGCAGGAAAAACGCCCCGGATACTGAAAAACTGTTGTCGGTTTTGAATGTGAATTACGCGCCCAATCATGTGGCTCTGGTCAAAACAGAACAAAATGCGAAACAGGTTACCCAGTTGGCCGGTTTTACCGACGGCTTGCAGTTGGTAAAAGGACAGGCCACGGCCCATATCTGCCGTGGCTCGGCCTGCATCGATCCGACCACCGATGCAAAAAAACTGCAGCGGTTGTTAAAACCAAAATATCCTCCCAAATGATGACCTGTAAGGCCGTTGCCGCCGGCGCGCGGGTGGCCGGCGCGTTGAAATCCAATACGGTTTGAAAGCAATTGCGCTGTTGAGATTTTTGCGCGAGCCCTTACCCGTGAAAATCGAACCATGGATAATTTGGAATATAAAACCATGACGGCCGATGAATTGCGAGCCTTCATCGCCACACACGACGAAGCCGATTACCTGTTGATCGATGTCCGCCAACCGGCGGAATATGAAACCGGGCATCTGGCCGGTGCGGTGTTGATGCCGTTGTTGACCATGGAAAGGCAGCTTTACGACCTGCCGAAAAACTATGCGCTGGTCTTTTATTGTCATAACGGTGCCCGTTCACAGTATGCCGCCTCATTGGTGGGTGAATCTGAATTGACGCAAAAGCAAGTATTTCACCTGATGGGGGGATTGCTGGCATGGCATGGGCGGACCTTGACAGGGCTTCCCAAAAGCGATGTTTTGGCGTCGGCCGGCGCGGCCCCGGGCGTATTTAAAAAGGCGATGGCCCTTGAAAAAGGCGCCCGGCGTTTCTATGAGCACTTGCAAGGTCTTGTCCCGGCCGGGCCGCTCAGCGATACCATCGCCCGGTTGGCGGCGACGGAAAGCATGCATGCGCAGTCGATCTACAAGCAATGGCGTGAAACTGATCCTGAGCTTGACGACGACTTTGAAACCCTTTACGCGCGTCTTGACATTGACCGGGTGGAAGACGGCTGTCATTGGGTGCAAGTCACAAACGCATTGGCGGCATTGCCGCCAGGTAAGGAAGCCGAGATGCTCGATATGGCGTTTGCCATGGAACTGGCTGCATTTGACCTGTATCGCTCCGTGGCCGAAACCTTTGCTGATCAAGCTACGAAACAGGTTTTTCGGTCCCTGGCCCAGGCCGAGAAGGCGCATATGCAAACTCTGGTGCAACTCATCGAATCGCTGACGTCATCACCAAACACAGGTCAATGAAAGCAGTGTCAACCACCGGGCATTGAAGCGACATGGGCAAACCGGGACGAAAAGCGCTTGTCTGTTTCGTCCCGGCTCAAAGGTACGATCATGTTCCCGTTTGTCAGGAAAACACGCAAACAGATAATGGCAAAGGGAAAGACGCAAGCGCAAGTGGAGTGAGGGCACGCGATGTTCAGCAGGACGGGTCTGACGTGAAACGGATTACCCCGGAATCGAGACCGGCGAACTTTTACCAATGGCAGTCAAGGTCTCTTCAAATTTGGAACGCATATCCACATGGGCCTCATCGATGGCCTTTTTCTGGGGACTCCATTCCGTGGGGCATTCGGTCCTGAGTTCCTGGATCCGCTGCTCCAATTCACTGATATAAATGTGCAGATCTTCCACGTTGGCCAGCATTTTGCCGCGCGCCTCGGTACCCAGTTGGTCAATTTTACGCACGATGTCATACATTTTGGCTTTCCAGCCGATCAATTCGGCCTCGACAGAACCGCAATAGTCTTTTAAATCCATAACGACCTCCTGTAATTGGTATTAATGGTTAATCGCAAAGGCAATTGTCTTTGCCTGCTATCAATGTACTAACGTATAGCCAAATCGACTAGTGTCAACCGGATCGTTTGGTTTGCTTTATTTTCGTGGACGTATTATAGACAGAATTATCAACTATCCAACTATCTACCAATGCAAAATTAATTTTTCGCGATCCCTAAACGCGATATTTTCTCCGTTGTTGCGAGCGGCCCGGACAACGCGGCCGTGGTGCTTTTCCAAGCAAGACCTTAGCAAGTGTCCATCCGGAAATAGCATCTTTTGGCCCAGGTCGGCGTTCTCACGAATTTGAAATAATGGCGTAGCCATTCATGTTCTTGCGACGTAGCAAGGCTACGCCTGCGGTTTCAAATTCGCTACGGCCTTGGCCT
>JANQIE010000011.1 GCA_028282295.1 Desulfobacterales bacterium
TTGTGATTCCGGCGAGCGCCGGAATCAAGCGTCAATTCTGGATGCCGGATCAAGTCCGGCATGACGAAGGCTTACATATTTAGTCGCCGGTTTAATAACGATCAAAGCAATTCCACACCGATCTTCGCCAGTTCGGAACGCACCGAAGTTTGAAATTTAACCGTGGCCACCAGCTTCTGGTCCTGCATGCGGCTGGCGGCATAGGCCAGCCCGCTGGACACTTTGTCCAGGCGGCGCTTGCGGTCAATCTGGTCCAGGTCGCCGGTGAAGATGATCTTGGTGCCGATGCCGGCCCGGGTGATAATGGTTTTTACTTGATGGGGCGTCAGGTTCTGGGCCTCATCGATGATCAACAGGCATTTCCAGAAGGTGGTGCCGCGGATGTAGTCGAGCGGTTCAATCTCGATCTTCTTTTCGGCCAGCAGTTTTTCAATGAGTTGGTGATTGTCGGTGTTAATCTCCTTCAAAAAGGATAAGTTCTGCCAGATCGGACGCAACCAGGGATCCATCTTTTCCTTGATGTCGCCCGGCAGGTACCCCATGTTATCGGTGTCTTCCAGGTGGACCATGGGACGGCTGATCAGAATCTGGCGGTAGTCCTTCTTCTTCTCCAGGGCCGCGGCCAAGGCCAGCAGGGTTTTACCGGTACCGGCGCCCCCCTCCAAGAAAACAAGGGCAATATCCGGCCGGGTGAGTTGAAATAAAGCAATGTTTTGAGGCCAATTGTAAATTTCTTCACCGGCCTCCTGGTCCGGTCCGGCATAAGGTTGCACGCCAAAAGATTGCAGGTATTTTGGAATAATCTGGAAGTAATCCCCCATGCGAACAGCGGCAAAGTACTCGCCCGGATCGGCCACATCCTGGGGTCTTTTAAAGTCGCCCTTCCAGTTGCTGATGCAAACCACGCCCTGATTCAACATGATATCGCCGTGCTTTTTGGGGTAGTAGGCAAATGTGTGCCGAACTTTGTCGATTTCACTTTCCGTCACCTCTACCCGCGGCAGGTCGCGGCCGCCGTTTTCCTTGGCTTGGTCGCGGTAGTAATCTTCCGCTTTAAAGCCCAGTTCCCGTGCCTTGATCCGCATCATGGTATCTTTGGAGACCAGTTCGACATTGGAGAACTGTTTGCGGATGGCGTTGGCCGCGGCGATGATCAAGTGATCGTTGATGCGGCGATCCAGAAATTCGATCTTCTGCCAATCCATCTCTTTGACTATTTTTAAGTAGGGAGATTTATCGCGTCGCAGCTTCTCGATATTGCGGGTGGCCTCGCGCGCATCAAAACCGACATCGGTGCGCCGCTTGAGACCGTCCAATTCTTCCAGAACGGTCCAGGGGATGCAGGCTAAAATTTTATTTTCGATAAGATAATTAACGCAGAATGGATCATGTACCAGCGTACTGGTGTCGACGACTTTGGCTTTTTGGATGGCCATGCAGCATACCTCGCGTTTCTAAGGTATTTCAGAAATATATTTTTTACCTATCATAAAGTATTTTAGATATTTATACAAGGTCGCCCGGTGGGGCCAAACTTGGGCTTGCGCGATCGCGGTGTTATGTTACAGTAATTTGATTGCCCCCCACCCTTTAGGACTCGCGCAAGGAGACATGCTGTGAGTATTTGGAAAAAACCGGCCGACGTTCAATCCATGAACGAATTCTGCCGCAATACCATGGTCGATCACTTGGATATCAACATCACGGACATCGGCGCCGATTACATCAAAGGCACCATGCCGGTGGATCAGCGCACCCATCAACCGATGGGCCTGTTGCACGGCGGTGCTTCGGTGGCGCTGGCCGAGTCGCTGGGCAGCATCGCAGCCAACATCGCCGTGGCGCCACCGGCCTACTGCGTGGGCCTGGAAATCAAGGCCAACCACATTCACAGTGTCACCAGCGGCCTTGTCACCGGCCTTGCCCGCCCGGTGCACATCGGCCGCACGACCCATGTCTGGGATATCACCATTGTCGACGAAAATGAAAAAACTGTCTGCGTGGCACGTTTAACCACGGCAGTTATTAATAGGTAGGCTCCAACCATGGGTCGGTTTCAGACGGTCTCAAAGCCGGTACCGATACGGATAGCGATAGTATCGCCGTCGCAGGCTCGAGGGTATGCGTTCTGCGCCTAAAAGTAATTTGACCACTCAAAAACCCAAACTCGCCAAGGGATTCCCCAATTTCCAGTTTCAAAATTCCAATTTCAAATCTCAAACATCCAGCATCATTCGATAAACATGGCGTCACCATAGCTGAAAAACCGGTAGGCTTCGGCCACAGCCTCGCGGTAGGCGGTCAGGATCTTTTCCCGTCCGGCAAAAGCGGAGACGAGCATCAGGAGGGTCGATTGAGGCAGGTGAAAATTGGTGATCAGGGCATCGATGATTTTAAACTCGAAACCGGGGTAGATAAACAGGTCACAGTCGCCGCAACCGGCGGCAATGCGGCCGGTCGCATCCGCTGCGTATTCCAGGGTACGCACGCTGGTGGTCCCGACCCCCACCACGCGGGCGCCGGCGGCTTTGGTTTGGTTGATCGCCTCGGCGGTGGCGTCGCAAATCTGGTAGGTCTCGCTGTGCATGCGATGTTCGCGGATATCGTCGACCCGTACCGGCCGAAACGTGCCGTAGCTGACATGAAGTGTGACCGGGGCGATGCGAATGCCTTTTCGTTTTAATTTTTCGAGTAGCGGCGCCGTAAAATGCAGACCGGCGGTCGGTGCGGCCACAGCCCCTTTTTGCCGCGCGTAGACGGTCTGATAGTTAAAGCGGTCGGCGCGGCCGTCCTGATCATCGTCCCGCTTGATATAGGGCGGCAGCGGAACTTTGCCGATCTTCTCCAGTACCTCTTCAAACGGTTCGCGGCTTTCAAAACGCACCTGAAACAGTCCTTCGGCGAAGTCGAGCACAGTGCCACTTAAATCCGGACCAAACGTCAGGACCGTCCCCTGCACGGGGCGCTTGGAGGCTTTCAACAAACATTGACAGATCAGGCGATGAGGGTCATCGGACCGGCTGCAAGCCTGCACGTAGTCGAGAATCAGGGCTTCCACCCGGCCGCCGTGAGGTTTGCGGCCGATCAACCGGCCCGGCACCACGCGCGTGTCGTTCACCACCAACAAGTCGGAAGGCCGCAACAATTCCGGCAAATCGTGAAATTGCCGATGCGTCGCCTCACCGCTTTGCCGGTTCAACACCAACAGGCGCGAATCGGCCCGCTGACCCAGGGGCTGCTGGGCAATCAATTCTTCCGGCAAATCATAATCGTAATCTTTTAACGCGTACATAATTCAATAATCTACTATTTCCGGATGGGCACTCGCCAGGTGTTCGACCGATCTGCCGCAATTCAATTGCTAATCGCGGCGCAACGCCGCACCTGAATTCTCGATTCTTAATTTCAAATTCTTAATTGATGTCCATCTATGTTCTTCCAATATAAACCAACACCAACCCGATAACCATCACCACCAACCCGAAACGGCGCAATTCGCCGTCCGGCATCGTGATCATTTTGCGAATCCAACGTTTCATCTTCTCGGGAAAGGCAAAATAGGGCACCCCTTCAATAATCATGACCATACCAATGACACATAGAAAATAATCCAACATGGGCATTTTCACTTTATTCCGGTTGAGAAAGAATTTTTACGATTACCAGAGTTATATCGTCCTTTTGTTCCACGGGATGGCGAAATCGATCAAGGGCTTTGACCACGCTGGTCAGAATTTGCCTGGCCGGACGGTCCGCATTGGCCCGGATGACGGCGTGCAGCGCGTCCTTGCCAAACATCCGCCCCTGGGCGTTGATGGTTTCGCCGATTCCATCGGTGCCCAGTATCAGGATTTGACCGTCGGCAATCGCGCGCTCATGGGCATTGTAGGTTGTATCGGCAAACACGCCCAGCGGCAGACCTTTACCGGACAATTCGGTAAAGGTGTCGGTGGGCGGATCGAACAGAATACCGGGCTCATGGCCGGCACGCACCCAACGCACCTTCTGGTGAGCCGTGTCGATTTCACATATGAACAGGGCCATGAACTGGCCGGACGCCTCCACGTCCAGGTTCAATTGACAGTTGACGTCATTGAGAATCGCTTCGATATGATCGCAGCGGCTGGCCCGTTGGCGCAGCAGTGCCCGAGCGGTGGTCATCAGCAGGGCGGTTGGCAAGCCGTGACCGGCCACATCGCCCACAACGACCGTCAAACGTTCATTGCCGGTGTCCGCCAGGTTCAAATAATCGTAGTAGTCACCACCGGTTTCGTCGCAATAGACACTGCTGCCGGCCACATCCAAACCGGGCACCACGGGATCGGCGGCCGGCAGCAGGCTCTGCTGCATTTGCTTGGCAAGCACCAGGGAATGACGCATCTGGGTGTGTTCCTTGAGTCGCGGGCCAAGGCTGTTGAACACGCGCGCCATGTCGCCGAACTCATCGCTGCTGCGCACGGCGACACGGGCATCGAAGTCTCCCCGGGCCAGTTTGCGGGCGCCCGCCACCAACCCGGCCAGCGGGCGCGTAACGGTTTGCGAGAACGCCAGGGCCAGAACAAAGACGATCAGAACAACACCGCCGATGGCGTATCGCGTGATGGTAAGCGTGCGTTCAATCAGACCATACACATAGCCGCGCGCCTGTTGAGCCGGTTTTAAAATCGTTGCATAGGGTGTTATCAGAATCAAAAACGCCCCCTGGCCGTTCGGCCCATAGGCCCATAAGCTGTCGCGTCCTTTGTATGACATGCGGCGCAGGTTTTTACGACCCGCTGTAAAATCCTGCATAAAGGCTTCAAACTTGCCGGCATCACTCGAGTCGACCCATTCCAGTGCTACCTGGGCCCGCCAGCGGCGGTATTTGATATCGGTATGTTCCTGGCGCGCGAATATCCGTGCCCCCGGTTTGCCGGAAGCCGGGTCATTGTCCAGATATGCCATGAAAGCGGTGGTTTCCGGCGGCATGTTGTCGATCAAAACCCGGCGGTTGAGCATCTGGCTGACCGGATAAACGATCGATGTCACTCCGGCCACCCGGCCGTCGGGCCGGCGCACCGCTTTGATCGCGGCCAGAACGATCTGGCGGGTTTCCGGATCGACGTAGGGATTGGACCACGGCACCTCGTGGGTCAACGCCTGCTCAAACCAGGCTTGCCGGCGCGAGTCAAGGCGGCGGGGGATACCATTATGGGCCGGATAGGCCGCTGCGACACCGTTGTGCAAAACGGTCGTCTGCCAAAACACACCGTCTGCCAGTTTGGCGGCCAGTTTGCGGTACATCCCGGTCAAGGTCGCCAGGCGCGCAATATCGGCGCGTAATGCATCACTGGTCGCCAAACCCGGTGCGATATGAAACACCTGGGTGCTGCGCGAGACCCTCAAAAACTCAAGACGTCCGTTTTCCCGAATTCGATAGTGCGTGGACGAAGCGGCGGTGTCGTCGGGCAGGTCAACCCCGTGATTGAACTGATGCGCGAAATATACTTTTGCGGGCGGCGGCGCATTTTGCGCCAAGGCCCGCTCCACGGCGTCGCTTTGCAGCATCAGGGCCATCTCGATCTGTTCGCGGTAACGCCACAGCATCTCGGAATAGCTGTCCACCAGCAACGTCAGGCGGTGCCGCATGTTGTCGATCCGGTTTTCTTGCGCCTGGCTGACCAATTGGTCGGCAAGATTGCGTACAAAACGAACCCCTGCCACACGCATGCCGACAATCGGCACCAGGGCAATAATCACCAGCAAAAAAGCCAGTTTCCAGCGAAAACGCATAGGGACTCCGGAAATTTTTTCTTGTCAAGCTAACGGTTTTGTGCACCAATAATAAGGTTGTGTCCAACTGGAGATGGCAGCTTTTGGCCCCTGGCAAGGCCCGAGGATTTAAAAAATGCGAGAACGCCGCCAGGGGCCAAAAGATGCTATTGCCGGATGGGCACAAGGTTGCAGACGACACGCATTGCAGCATGAATGTGCTTCTTTATAACAACCCGCAACAACAGTGCAACCGCCAATATCAATTACACGAGGCCGCTACAATCGCAAGAGCCCCATTTGACCCACACGTGTGCCACTAATGGAAAGCCTTAACCGATGACGCCAACAGACAAACCGGTTACCCAACGATCCTTGTTTTCATGGGTGCTGTCCGGCAACCTGAAGCTGCAACTTTTACTGGTTGTGGTGATAATGGTCACGGTTTTTGCCCGTGTCGTGCCGCTGGAGATGCAAAAACGGATCGTCAACCAAGCCATCAATCTGCGCAAAATGGATCTGCTGCTGACCTACTGCGGCATCTACCTGGCGGCCGTGATCGTGGCCGGCGGGTTGAAATATTTGATCAACGTGCTGGAAACCGTTATCGGTCAGCGGGCCCTGGCTGAAATGCGCAAGGGCCTGTACCACCACATCCTGACCCTGCCGCTGAATTTTTTCCGCAAGACCCAGCCCGGCATGGTGGTATCATCCCTGGTGACGGAACTGACCACTGCCGGCACCTTTGTCGGCATGGCTCTGGCCGTTCCGGTGACCAACGTGCTGACGCTGTTGGCCTTTGCCGGCTACCTGCTTTGGCTCAATCCCCTGCTTGCGGTCGTCTCACTATCGATCTACCCCATCGTATTGCTGCTGGTACCCTTGTTGCAAAAACAGGCCAATAAATCGAACAAACAGCGGGTCGATGTTACCCGAACCCTTTCGAGCCGCATTGCCGAATCGATCAGCGGCATCCATGAGATTCACAGCAACGGGGCCTATCCGCTGGAAAACAAAAAATACGACCGGCTCATCGACCGGCTTTTGAAAATCCGCACCCGTTGGAGCTTGTACAAATACGGCGTGAAAACCCTGAACAATTTTTTCAACAACCTGAGCCCGTTCTTGATTTTCATCCTGGGCGGTTACCTGGCCATGAAGGGCCGGTTGGAGCTAGGGGCGCTGGTTGCATTTTTATCGGCCCAGGAGAAACTTTACAATCCCTGGAAGGAAATGATCGAGTTTTACCAGGTTTACCAGGACGCCTCGGTGCGCTACCGCCGCACCATGACGTACTTCAACCGCATGCCCGAGCACGCCCTGGCGCCGGCCGACCGCACCGCCTACCACCTTGACGCCGATCTGCAAATCAAGGATCTTTCGTTTGTAACCGAAGGCGGCATCGCCCTTTTGGACAACATCAGCCTCGATTTGAAAGCCGGTGAACATTTGGCCCTGGTCGGCTTTTCGGGCAGCGGCAAAAGCACCCTGGCTCAATGCGTGGGCCAGCTTTACAAATACACCGGCGGTATTGTGAAAATCGGCAATCAGGAAGTGGCACAACTGTCCAAAAAAGACATGATCAACAATGTCGGCTTTGTGGCCCAGCATCCGTTTATATTTGAAGGCACCATCGAAGAGAATCTGCTCTACGGCTGCTCGGCCGCCCTGGCCGGTAACGGCCACCAGGAGGACGGCGGCCTGCCGAGCCTCGATGACCGCATCGCGGTTCTGCAACACACCGGTATTTTTACCGACGTGCTGCGGTTCGGCTTGATTACGCTGCTCACGCCGGGTATTCACGAAGACCTGACCCGCCGCATCGTTAATGTTCGCCGCAATTTTCAGGCCGATTTCGGTGAACTGTTAGCCGACCATGTCGAATTCTTCAGTGATGACAGCTACCTGTATCATTCCAGTATATCGGAAAACCTGACGCTGGGGTCGGCCAACCGGCCCGAATTTGAACCGGCGCAGTTGCCGACCAATTCATATTTTCGAAACTTTTTGGACAAAGCCGATTTGACCCGGCCCCTGCTTAGCCTGGGGTCGGGATTGACCCGTCAGACCGTCGACATTCTGGGCAATCTACCGCCGGACGAGGTGTTTTTCGAACAAAGCCCCATCAACGCAACCGAATTGGACGACTATAAATTGCTCGTGCAACGTCTGAAACAGGCCCGCCTGCATCAACTATCCGAAAGCGACCAGCAAATGCTGCTGACCCTGGCCCTGCGCTTTACACCGGGGGTGCACAAAATGGTGGGGTTGCCGAGTGTCCTGGAAGATCTGATATTGGAAGGCCGGGCGCTGTTCCGCGATAAAGTGGCCGCAGAACATCCGGGCGCGTTCAGCTTTTTCCAGCAGGACGAATACTTGTACTCGCAAACCATTCTCAACAATATCCTGTTCGGCAAACCGACCAGTTCAAGCCATCAAACTCAGGAAAAAATCAACCAGAGTATCATCCAGCTTTTAATCGAGGAAGATCTTCTGGAAACCATCCTTGAAATCGGGATGCAATTCGAAGTCGGCACCAAAGGGGACAAGCTGTCCGGCGGCCAACGCCAGAAACTGGCCATTGCCCGGGCTTTCTTGAAAAACCCGCGGCTGCTGATCATGGACGAAGCCACTTCGGCCCTGGACAACAACTCTCAGGCGCGCATCCAGAATCTCATCGACAGCCGCTACAAAGGCAAGAGCACCCTGATTTCGGTGGTCCACCGCTTGGATATCGTCAAAAAGTTCGACAAGATCGCGGTCATGCGGGCCGGCAAGATTGTCGAAATCGGCACCTACGAGGAATTGATCAATCAGAAAGGAGTCCTGTATGAGCTCGTCGCCGGGAAACAATGATCCTGCCATGTCCTGTGAATTCAAGGAAAATCTAAAAATTTTCCGGGAAATTCCTTTCTTTGCCGGTCTGTCTCTGGAAGCCCACAAGGTCTTTGCCTATCTGTGCAGGCGCGAAACATATCAAGCCGGCGACTACCTGTTTCGTCAGGGCGATGACGACGGCCAGGCGTTTTACATCCTGTCCGGCAGCGCCAAAATTACGCGCCAAACCGATACGGCAACCACCGACATTGCCCAATGCGAAGCGGGCGAATTCCTCGGCAGCATGGCGCTGATGGGCACGCAACGGCGGCTGTTTTCCCTGCAGGCAAAGACGGATATCCGCAGTTTGGTCCTGGCACGCGAAAAATTCAGCCGGGCCATGCAGCAGTTTCCCGAACTGATGCCCAAGGCCATTGCGAGTTTGATTCAGCGGGTATGTTTGTGGGAGGAACGCCTTTTAACCGACCCCGCGCAGTCCTGCGACCAGTGCCGCACAAAGGCCGGGGTCAGTCTGCTTTAAAGGCGGCTTTGTCGTACAACAAAATCAGCGCACCGAAATGCGGACCGGTGAAAATGAATATGCGTGTTTGGCGCCGGCAAGGCGATTGCACCGCACGGCATGCCTTCCATTTTGACCAATCCGGTATTATTATGTAAATTAACTGTAGATCAGCATTTGAACTATGGCCCAAACCAGTAATTCCCAACATGCCGCACCGGTTGCCGCAATAGAAGAGGTGCCGCCAATGCCGACGGAGCAGGTAGCGTTCAAGCTCAAAAACAGTCTCAAGGAGTTGGATCACTTAAACGATCATCTCGACCTTTTTCGTGCCCGCGTGGGATTGACCAATAAATGCTGTTGCGAGATCAATCTGGCCCTGGAAGAACTGTTTACCAATTATGTTTCTCACGGTCACAAGGGGCGCAAAGCCGGCCACCATGAACATCAAATCCATTTCAAGCTTTCAGTGGCAGGCGGTGTGTTAACCATTCGCATCGAAGATGACGGCAAGCCGTTCGACCCTGGCAAAGCAAAGGCGCCTGATACGCGCTGCCCCCTGGAGCAGCGGAAAATCGGTGGTTTGGGAGTTCATTTGATCAGAAAAGTGATGGATGATATCAGCTATATCCGTTGTGGCGGCAAAAATATTATCACGCTCAAAAAGCAGATTGTTCAGGAAAAATGCCGCAACGGTAAAAATCCTGACCCCGACTGAAACGCAAAGCCGCGAACGATTTACCGGCTTTTTATAATTTCTGTGAGCACGCATAACGCGTGCCCATCCGCAAATGGAAGATTTTGGTTCCCGGCAAGGCCCGAGCCGTTTTAAAACCACAGGCATGGTAGAACGCCGCCGGAAGCCACAAGATGCCATTTGCGAAGGGGCACTAACAAACCATGGAAGGAGTTTGAATGGAAATCGTTGAAGCCAAACAAGACGCCATCAATATATATAGGGTCCAAGGACGCCTGGATTCCAACACATCGCCGGATTTGGAGAAACGAATCTTCGCGGCGATCAGCGACGGCTCCAAGGAGATGATTCTCGATTTCGAAAATCTGGATTACATTTCCAGCGCCGGTCTGCGGGTTATCCTAAAGGCAACCAAGGACCTGAAGCGATCGGAAGGCAAGATTATCTTATGCGCCATGAAAGACTATGTTAAAGAGGTCTTTGAAATTTCCGGATTCGACTCGTTCCTGCCGATTGTCACATCGCTCGATGACGCCATAAATTCGTTCTGACCGAAACACCGGCATCATCAACAAGGCAAACGGCCGCATGACACAAGCGGCCGTTTGCGTATGGTTGATGGACGGTCCGGGCAATTACCGCTACTGCTTACCGCACCAAATCCAACGCCTTCAAGCGACTCATCCCGTCGCCACCAAACAATGATCCGGGTTCGGAAGCCACATACAACACCCGCCGCCCGCTTATGGACAAGCCTTGCACAGCGCTGTCCAGGGGTTCACCCAGCGTCCCTTTCACAAAACTGCCGTCCTGCTGTTTCAGAACCACCAACCGGCTCCCTTTGATCCGATTTGAAATGCCGGGAGCCTTTAGCGCCGGTTGATCCGATGCGATCGCCAGTATTTCCAAAAGGCCGTCACCGTCAATATCGGCCGTCACCGGTGACACCTCGAAAAAAGCGGACGCCAGCATGAAATCGACAAAACCGGCGTTTTTTTTATAGGTCAACACCGACAACGTGCCGCCCATTTGCTTGGCGGATTTGTACAGGACCTTTTTGCCCGAATAAATACGCAGAATTCCCTGACGCACAAAAATGGCCTCAGGCGACCCGTCCCGATCCAGATCGGCAAACCGGCTGCCCACCACCGCAAAGCGTTGCGGCAATTCGATTCCCGGACGACCGGTTTCGAGCTTGCCGCCCTGAATGGTCAACTGCTTGATTCGCCGGCCGTAGAACAGTTCCGGATCGAATTCCTGCCCCAGCAGGGTTTCCGGCCGGCCATCCCCATCCAGATCAAAGGCGCCCAATATTAACGGAATATGGTCTTTCACCGTTTGAAGCCGGTCGCTTTGCCAGCTCAAAATACGGGCGGCGGGCCGGTTCTCCACTTCAGACCAGGCATTGGCAACGATGTACAGGACATCAGGTTCGGGCGCATACCATTTAACGGATAGGATCTGATCCGGATATCGCCTGCCTTCGTAGACCAGGTCCAAGCGGGTGCCGCTCCGGTAAACGCGGATCTGTTTGCCGTCGGTCACCGCCCAGAGCGGGCCGGCGCCATGAGGGGCCATGTCGGCCATTTTTATGGCTCCGCCCAAATCGCCCAACGCATCGGCGCTGCCGTAATTGACCAGGCCCGGCTTGGCAGCGGCAGGCGCCGGTTTCGACGACGCTTGTGCTCGCGGCAAGGCCGTTGGCGGCCGGGCCGCTGTGGTCGCGGCATATCGCCGCACCAGATTCGCTTCCGTATCCAACACCTGCAATCCATCCGCCTTCAGTACAAACCCCAACTGATCCGGTTGCAGCGAATCGGCGGCGACCTGTTTGGGCCGGTTACGTTGATCGGTCTGATAATCGCGCCATTTGAGGTCCGGCAGACCTCTTTTCAATTGCTGGTAAAGTTCCCGGCCATGACCGGTGTAGTCCCAAAACACGGCCCGCATGGCCCCGTAACGCCGAATGCGATCACCCCGCCGGATTTTGGCCTTGGGTGTCAGCAACCGCGTAAAAGAGTAGCCGGCCCGCATCTGCGTGACCTTTAACACCCCTTTGACCTGTTCCAGTTTGCCCAGCACTTTTTGGGTTGCCGGATGAACGACCTCCCGGCTTTTACCCAACACAGTGACCAGATCACCGACCCGCAGGCCGCTTTTGTGATCCAGGTCGATTAGAATCTCATGGTCCTGTTGCATGACCACATAACCGTCCAACGCCTTGAAGTCGGCCTCAATTTGAGCCGCCGGCACAGCAGCCACGGCAATCGCAGGCCAGGCAACCGCGGCCACCAACAAGGTGCGTAATATTCGTTCCCAATGTTTCATAAAAACAGATCCTCCGTCTGGTTTGTGTCGATAGAGCAGGAAAAGGGGCCGGCACGTTCGGCCGGCCCCCTTTTTGTTATCCGGTGTTAGAATTTAAACCGGGCACGCAAGGTACCGACAAAAATACCTTCGTCGGCCGAGCCGTCACGGTCTGCGACGAATGCATCGCCGGCCGAATTGCCCCGCGAGCCTTCATACACATCCAGAGCGTCACCGGCCCACAAATAGCCGGCCTGGGCACCGACCTCCAGATTTTTGAACAGTTTGTATTTAACGTACGAATCGATTTCAAACCCCAGATCGTTTTCCGAAAAGGTCGAAGCGCCCTGGGTGTAATCGATATCCTCTGCCGTCAACATGTAGATCAGCGCCGCCCCCAGGGTCAGCTTGTCGCTGCGCTGGTAGTCGCACGCGACCCGGTTCATGATCATCCCTTTGTCGAGGACCGACGCCCGCTCGGTGAAATAGTTGTCGTCGTCAAAAGAGGTTCCCGACCCGAGCAAGGCCAGGCTGCCGGGCACATCAACATCGGTGGCGATGAAGGCGTCAAGGTCGTCATCGGTGGAATCATCGTCACCGCTGGCATACCAGAAGGTGTAGGTCAACTTGACCTTGTTCAGCTTGACACCCGCATCGAAATGCAGAAAAAAGGCGCTCAAATCGTAGTCCTGATCCGCTGGATCGGCAATCCCCAGAAAGGTATTGTCAAAGCTGATATTTTCAAGTTCTCCAGTCTGGTACATCAAATCCCAATTGAAGAAAAACGGTCCGGTGTTAAAAGAGCCGTCCACACCGACGGTAAAAACACTCAGGTCCTCGCCTTCGGAAAGAAATTTAATGTGGTAATCGCGCGGATCGATGGTTCCGAGGGCACCGTCGGTATCCTGGTGCTGATACAGCACGAACAGCCCCCCCTTCAATCCTTCGGCCAGTTCGGCGTTCACGCGGGCGAAAAACGAATCAAGGTCGCTGATGTCCTCGCTGCCTTCGCTAAAGGCCCGGTCCCCCGCGCCGCGCATCCAGGCGGCCTGCACATCGACCGCGTCAAAAGACATATCCAAAGCCACCCCGGGAGCGGTTTCCTGCCAGATAAAGGGATTGACCGTAAAGGGTTGCAGTCCGATACGGGTCCGGGCTTTGTTGTCCACACCCGGAAGCTGAAAATCGATATACCCCCAACGGACCTCGACCGCATCCTCATCGCCGGAAAAATCGACCTCCTCGCCAAATTCGAGCGCGCCAATCTCGATGGCAAAAACGCCCTTTAAATCGTCGTCGTCAGTGGACGCATCGAACCAGAAGCGGTACTTTATGCTCGCCGTGAAATCGGACACACTGCTGTCGGGGTCGATGGCGCCTTCCTGATCCGACCGGAGAAAATCAAAATGATTGGAATAGCCGGCGCGGTTGTTCATGTCGCCATGAAATTCGAATTCCGCGGCGCCGGCGTGCATGACCGGCACCAGACACAGGACTGCGATACAAACCAAAACCTTGAATTTCTTCATGATTTCCCTCCTGAATATAATTGAATTGAAAAATACGAACATTCAACTCACGCCTGGTCTATCACCTCCTTTCTTCAGGGTCCGCGTTCTTACGGAAGGTCTTCCTCTGCAAATGCAGGACATAGAGTCGGATGTACCAATACAAATAGGCATAAAATACACGAGCGGCGATTTAAGATGGCATTGGGCAAACACCGGAAAAGCAATACATGGCAATACCTGTGTGCGGTCCCATAAATTGCGGCTTTCAACCCATCACATACCATCGTCGGTACGGATAAACCGCAAACGATCACTGTGACCGGGGAAAACCGGGCGCCTCAATAGGAGGCGTCGATAAACGATAATTTTTGGTGTTCGGTGTTGCTTTGATTAGGAAAGTCGGGCCGGCGGCCGGTTGTGCAGATCAGGGGCCGCGGCATCCGGGATTTGGTCAGGGCTCCCGGAAAATTCAATCGGTCAGGCACCAGGGGGCGATTTATGTTAGTAACCGGATCGGTTGGTTAAGGATAGATTTAGGAAGTGGCGCGCACAAGTCGGTGCCTTACTAATATTATTCATTTTTTCTTAGTGGAATTCTCTTCAAATTGCAAGAATTTCGTTTCAAACGCCGGTATTTAGCATTCCAATCGCAGACACCGGGATTGAATTTTTTTACGGGGGGCATTCAGCAAGGGCCGCCTCATCCGATTGTAAAGCCCAACGGATCGTATCAATTGCGTTCGCTCGGCGCCGGACATACGCCGTCCGGCCGGGTGGCAGCGGTCTGCACCAACTCCAAGGCCCGGTGCCGGGGTAATTCGGTCGATTTCAGACGGATCTTGTTGTGTGTGTCGGCATCAGTAATTTCAGACCAATTATCACCGTTAAACCGATACAGGCGGTAGGATTGAGCATTGTAACGAATAAGTTCATTACCCACACAAAAAAAATGTTCGGACATGTAATCAAACTCCTTTCACAAAGCGTATGAATGACTATCCGAAAAAGAGCAGCTTTCAAGCGCAAGATACGATTTGCGGATAGTCACGAATCACAAATGGCCCAAGGATGTAATAATCCTTACGTCTATAACGTCATGGCCCATGGCTGTTATGAATGCATTAAACCGGAGCTAGTGTTTTATTTGAAGTTGATCCTTAAAAACGCAGCGAATATCCGGGGACGCAGCGAGACGAACCACCCACTAAAGTTTCGCTCTCCATTAGCCGATCATTAAGGCGATGGTATTCAGGATGGGTAACATATTCAAAACCGGCAAACGACGTCGCCGGCTGGGGCTGCTGCTGACACTGGGGCTATTTGTGGCCTGTTCCCACACGGCACCGCCGGCTCAGCAGGCCAAAACACCATATGTGCCTGAAACCGGATCTTTATCCGTTGAACCGCCACGCACTGACCGGCTACCGTCGATCGAGCAGCGGCTGCGGGCGGCCGTGCACCAATGGGAGGGCACCCCTCATCGCATGGGCGGAACCACCCGCCGTGGTGTCGACTGTTCCGGTTTTGTCCAAAGACTCTACCAGGACCTGTTCAACCGGCACATTCCGCGCAGCACCGCACTGCAGGTGCGCGCCGGTACCACCATCACGCTTGGACAGGTGCAGCCGGGTGATCTGGTTTTTTTCAGACCGCCCTACAAGGTGCGCCATGTGGGGATTTACCTGGGCAGCGGTGAATTTGCACATGCCTCGACCAGCAAAGGGGTCACCGTATCGCAAATGCACACCCCATACTGGCGCAAAGCCTACTGGACCGCCAGGCGTTACCTGCCCCGGCAGCAAGCACGTCGGCACACAGTTGGCTATTCACAAAATTAATGGTTGCTATCAAATTCAAAAAATGATGTTAAAATCTCGGTAGGTATGCTGATTTACCAGTGCCCGTCCGGAAATTAATGTTCCGTCTCTTTATACATGGATTTGCGCAATGGCCCGATTAAATCGAAAATCGACCCGATTGTTCCATGTCAAACACCCCTATCGGCGGTTATACCTGCCCGTCATCGGATTGCTTTGTTTATTCAGCCTGATGACGGCACCAGGCGTTTGCCTGGCCGATGCCACATCCCATTCCGTGATGGGTGCCCAGGCGGCACCGGCTGCAAATAGCAGTTCCTTTGGGTGGGGCGTCGGCATTATCATTGCGGTTTTACTAGGCATCATTGTCTACCTGATAAGCGTTTTGCTCAAACGGCGGCAAGCCGAACAAAGGCTACTCGAAAGCAAAGAGCGCTACCGCGCCCTGTTTGAAGGAATTCCCATCGGCCTGTTCAGTTTCAGCCCCTCCGGGGTGATCGACAATGCCAATGATGCCCTGGCCCATATTCTGGGCTATCCCACCAGCGGCGCCCTGGAAGGCAAAAACCTGGGGGAGATCAATTTAAAGCTGGACGATATCATCGCCGAAATGAAAAAGCCGCAAAACATGTTGAAATACAGCGGCGCCATCAGCGGTTATGAACTCCAGCTACGCCGCACCGACGGCCGGTTTATCTGGACCGAAATCAGTTGCCATGTGCGCAAGGACCCGGACGGACAGGCCCGTTACTACGAGGGCAGCATCGTCGACATCACCGAACGTCGCAAAGCCGAAAGCAGCATGCGCCAATACCATGACCACCTGGAGGTTATCGTGGAAAACCGGACCTTGGAGCTACAGGTGGCCAATGAAAAACTGAAAAAGGAGATCGCCGAGCGCCAGCACATCCAAACCCAGTTGTCCTATGCCAACAAGGAGCTGGAGCGGATCGCCCACGCCGACGGTCTGACCAAGGTGGCCAACCGCCGGCGTTTTGACGATCATCTGGTGGCCGAATGGCAGCGGTTGATCCGCGATCAATCGCCGTTGTCATTGATCCTGTGCGACGTCGATTTTTTCAAACGCTACAACGACACCTACGGCCATCAAGCCGGTGATGACTGCCTGTGCGCCATCGCCCAGACTCTGGCCTCGTGCGCCAATCGTCCCACCGATATGGTGGCCCGTTACGGCGGTGAGGAATTCGCCATCATCCTGGCCAACACGGACAAAGCCGGCGCCACCAAAGTGGCCGAAAACATTCGCACCAAGGTCGCCGATATGAAGATCGAACACAGTGCCTCGGAAATCGCATCTTTCGTCACCATCAGCCTGGGGGTTTGCACCGCCTACCCGTTCAACGGGGCCTCCCCCGACTTTCTGGTGGCGCACGCCGACAAAGCCCTCTACGAAGCCAAGGAAAACGGCCGCAACCGCTCCACCAGCCTCGATTTGCCCGAAGGGACGAATTGAGAGGGCAATTAAAAATTAAGAATGATGGTAGGGTGTCGTTTGAGATTGGTCGTCAATCGCTGTTTTCGATAGCGCGTATCGTCTTGACGTGCATCACCCCGTCGATAAATTCCCATTTGACGTCCCAGTCATAAATTTGAAAACCGAACCGGTTTTTATTCGGCTTGGTATCGAAATAGCCCGGCCGTGGGTCGAGTTGCAGCATCTGGACAATCAGTTTTTCGAGATGGGTTTGTTCGGCAGGCGGCAGCCCGGCTAGATCCGAGCGTGCCTGTTCGGAAAACACAACTTTTAACGCTGTCGCGTCCCTTTCGGGCATCAGCCCGGCACGGGCATCGGAAAGCCGGTCGATACCGGGCAGATAGGGTTTGATATCGAGCACCGGGGTTTGGTCCAGAAAATCACCACCGGCGATTTCCAGCCAAATGCCGTCGGCATTGTCATTGATGCCGGTCATCGCCACCACGGACAGCCCAATGGGATTGGGCCGAAAAGGCGCGCGGGAGGCAAACACCCCCACCCGGCGGTTGCCACCCAAACGTGGCGGACGCACCGTGGTTTTCCAGCGGCCATTCAGGTTGCCGTGAAAAACGAACACCACCCAAATATGCGAGTAGGCCTCCAGGCCCTTGATCGCCTCGGACTGGTTGTAGGGCGCGATCAATTCCAACCGCGCCCTGGCCTCGGACACCAACCCCGGTTGCCGGGGAATACCGAATTTTTCCGTAAAACAGGAATGAATCACACCGACCGGGGTGAAGTTGAAATTTGAAACTGGAAACTGGAAACTCGGCATGGCGTTACCCCAATTTTAAAATCAAAACGACCTGTGGGATCGCAGAGTAACCGCATTTGGAAATCATCCCGTTTTAGGGAATTTTTATCTTTGTCGAACTCACTTAGGTTTTATGGATAACCACAAAAGGTTATTATCGTTTTGATTCTGGACCCCGGCTTTCGCCGGGGTGACGCGAATTCGTGTCCATCCGGAAATAGCATCTTTTGGCTCAGGTCGGCGTTCTCACGAATTTGAAATAACGGCGTAGCCATTCATGTTCTTGCGACGTAGCCTTGCTACGCCTGCGGTTTCAAATTCGCTGCGGCCTTGACCTGAACCAAAATCTACTATTTCCGGATGGACACGAATTAGGTACCACTTCACCCGACACCCCCTGATCGGGTGCACGGCTGCTCCGGGAGTCCGAAATAAAAGCAAAAAAAACATCTGTCACCCCGGCGAAAACCGGGGTCCAGGATCAAACGATATTAACCTTTTTGCTCTCCTAATTTCCAAATGTGATTGCCCTTTGTGGAATCGGCGTCCCGCTGCAATCAAAATAGAAAAATTGTTATGCTGATCACGGCGGGACGCCGCTCAGCACACAAAATGATGACAGCCCCTCACCAAATTTCAAGTTTCAAACCTCAAGTTTCCAACTTCACCTCTTGAACCGCACGCAAATTCAAAAGCCCTCTGAAATCTTCCAGAACCAGGAACAACGCCGGTACCAGCAACAACGTAATCCCGGTGGCGAACAGAATCCCGAATGCCAGACTGATGGCCATGGGGATCAGAAACTGGGCCTGGACACTGGTTTCCAGAATCATCGGCATCAGACCGAAAAAGGTCGTCAGGGAGGTGAGCAGGATCGGCCGGAAGCGGCGCATGCCGGCCCGCTGGATCGCCTCGAAGAGCCCGCAGCCCGACCGCACCTGTCTGTTGGCGTAGTCGATGAGCAACAACGAATCGTTCACCACCACCCCGGCCAGGGCCACAATACCGAACAAGCTCAAAATGCTGAAGTTGAATCCCAGCAACAGGTGCCCCATTACCGCGCCCACAATGCCAAAGGGGATGGCCGACATTACCAGCAAAGGCTGCGTGTAGCTACGAAAGGTAACCGCCAGCAGGGCAAAGATGACCAGCAAGGCCAGGGTAAATCCCCGCCGCATGCTTTCAATCGACTCCTTGCGTTCTTTTTCCTCGCCTTCCAGGTCAAAGGTCAGGCCCGGATAATCCGAGATCAACGCCGGTAAAAGTCCGGTTTTCAGTTCCGCCAGGATCTCTTCGGCGTTGGCCTGCCGGTCATCCACCCCCGCAGTGACGTTGATGACCCGCTTGCGGTCGGTGCGATTGATGGTGGCAAAGCCAAAGCCCGGCTGCACGTTGGCAGCCTGGGCCAGGGGCACTTCGCCGCCGTCGGCCGTGCGGATGTACATCGCCTCCAGGTTGCCCAGAGCGCGCCGATCCTCCAGGGGATAGCGCACCATGACCTTGACCTCGTTGCGACCGCGCTGCAGCCGTAACGCCTCGGCCCCGTAAAACGCGCCGCGCAACTGGCGCCCCAGTTCCTGCTCGGTGATCCCCAGCGTGCGGGCTTCAGGGCGCAAGGTGATTTTCAATTCCTGCTTGCCGCGGCTATGGTTGTCGGCAATGTCGAACACTCCGGAGTAGGCGGCCAGGGCCGTCCGGACTCGCTCGGAGGCGTTTTCCAACACCTCAAAGCTTTCGTGGGCCAGACGGATATCGACATTGGCCCCCAGGCTGAACAGATTCGATTCAAAGGTCAGGCTCTCGGCCCCGGCAATTTCACCCACGGTTTGCTGCCAGGCCCGGGCGATCTCGGCGGCGGGAATGCCGCGGTCCTCGCTTTTCTGTAAAAACAGGGTCAGGCTGGCGACATTGCCGCCGCTGTTGCCCCTGCCTGCATTGGGACCGCGACCGGCAGCAGATTCACCCACCGCTGCATACAGGTTGCGTAAAATGGAGGGCTTACCGGCGCGCCGGCTGTCATAATCGCGCGCCACCGCCAAACCGGCGGCGGCGATTCGTTCCTTTAGGGCCGTGGTCCGCTCCACCGGCGTTCCCGGCGGCATTTCCAGGTTGACCCGCACGGTATCGCCGTCCACCTGGGGCATGAACCGGAATTTGATCACACCGCCGCCCACCAGCCCCACGGTCACCATCAGCCAAACCATTGCCACGGCGATGGTCAAATAGCGGTATTCCAGACAAAATCCGAGCAGCCGTTTGAACGGTCCGTTCACCAGACTGTCGAGCCCCCGGCCAACCCTGCGACGCAACCTGGAAAGCGGATCGTTGCCATTGAGCGGACGGCTGTGGCCCAAATGGGCCGGCAACACGAAAAGCGATTCCACCAGCGAAAACACCAGGATTGCAATGACGATGGTCGGGATCACATAAATGAATTTGCCCATGCTGCCGCTGACATTCAGCAAAGGGGCAAAGGCGGCCACCGAGGTCAGGATGGCAAACACCACCGGCTTGGCCACCTCCAGGGCGCCTTTTTGGGCGGCTTCCAGATACGGCTCGCCGCGGCGCCGGTGTTCATAAACATTTTCGCCAACCACAATGGCATCATCCACCACGATGCCCAGAGCCATGATAAAAGCGAACAACGAAATCATGTTGATGGAGACATCCAGGCTTGGCATGAACAACATGGCCCCCAAAAACGAAATCGGAATGCCGAGCATCACCCACAGGGCCAAACGGATCTCCAGAAAAAGCCCCAGAATAATCGCCACCAGCACCAATCCCAGAGCGGCGTTCTTGATCAACAGGTCCATGCGGCTTTTGAGCAGTTCGCTACGGTCGTTCCAGGTGCCGAGCCGCACACTTTCGGGCAGTTCGCGATTTTTGGCCTCGACGTAAGCCAGGACGGCACGGGCCACCGCTTTGGGTGTCTGGTCGCCCACCCGATAGACCTGCACCATGGCCGCCGGCCGGCCGTCAAAGGAGGCATAGATGTCCGATTCGGCAAAAGCATCCTTGACCGTGGCAATGTCGCCCAGGCGGATCTCGGTCCCGTCCTCAAGGGTGATGATGCGGATTTCGGCGTATTGCGGACCGGTGTAGCGACGCTCCTTGGTGCGCACCAGCACCTCGCCGCCGCGCGTGCGCACGGTGCCGCCGGGCAGGTCCAGGGAAGCGGCCCTGATTCGCTGGGCCACCCGGTCCAGGGTCAAGCCGTAGCGCCGCAGGTTTTCTTCGGACACCTCCACTGCGATCTCATAGGCCCGCACCCCGGCCAGGTCAGCCTGGGTGACCTGCGGCAATTGCAGCAAATCGTCCTGCACCTGTTCGGCCAGCTCCCGCAAACCGCGCTCGCCGATGTTGCCGTGCACCACTACCGATATCACCTGACGGCGGTTGGATACCCGGCTGATCACCGGCCGCTCGGCGTCTTCGGGAAACGTACTGATGCGGTCGACTTCGCTTTTAATCTCCTGCAACAACCGATCGGGATCCTCACCGGTGCGCAGTTCAGCCGTCACCACCCCCTGACCTTCAGCCGCCACGGCGGTGATCTCTTTGATCCCGTCAACGCCGGTCAGGTTTTCCTCGATTTTAAGAATGATCCCCTCCTCAACCTCTTCGGGACCGGCGCCGGGATAGGCCACGGACACCTGCACCCGGTCCAGGGTCACTTCGGGAAAGACTTCCTGCTTGACCCGCAACCCCACCAGCAGGCCGCCCACGATCAACACCAGCATCAACAGATTGGCGGCCACATGATTGGACGCCATGTAGCGAATGGCACTTTTCATGATCGCTCTCCCCTGGCCGCCCCGTCATTATCCGCAGTGCGCAGCCGCATCCCCGGCGCCGCCCCGCTGATCGGGGTCAGCACCAGTTTTTCCCCACCGTCAAGCCCGGCGGTAATCAAGGCATGGTCTTGCTGGTACCGCAACACATCGACCTTTTGTATTTGCAGACGGCTGTCATTGTCCACCAACCAGACCGTATCGCCGGCCCGCAAGGCTTTGCGGGGGATGCTCACCAGGTTGTTGCGCCGGGGCCCCTGCAATTCGACCTCGACGAACAAGCCCATGGCCAAGGGGGGGCGTTCGGCAGCATTCAATTGCAAGTTGAATGGATCTTCGATCCGCACCGCCAGACGCGGCATCCGGCCCCGGTTGTCCACTTCGGCCAGGCTGCGGCTGACGCGGCCCTCCCAGCTTGCTGCCTGGTTCGGCAGCCGGATCACAGCGGTTGAGCCGAGCTGTTTTTGATTCGGCCCGGGAATTTCCAGCCACTGCAATTCGGCCAGCGGCACCGGCACCAGGATCTCGGCAACGTCGGTACCGATCACCGTGACCGGCGACCCGCCGGCCTGCACAAACTGGCCGGGGTCAATATCTTCCGCCACCACCCGGCAGTTGAAGGGGGCGTTCACCCGGGTGCGCGCCAGATTCAGGCGGGCCTGGGCAACGGCGGCCGTGGCCGACGCGACCCGCGCACGGGCTTCAGCCAACTGAGGCTTGTACAGCACCAGTGGATTCGGCGCCTCGCCGTCCTGTTTGAGCGTCTCCCATTCCTTGCGGGCAATCCGGGCCTGACTTTCCACTGTGGCCAGGTTCAATTGCGCGCCGGCCAGATCGGCCCGGGCACGGTCCACAGCCAACCGGTAATCGACCGCTTCAATGGCGAACATCAATTCACCCTGATTAAAAAAGCCGCCTTCAATCAATTTAGGCGACACGGTCACCACACGGCCACTGATCTGGGGTGCCAACCGGGCTTCACGCCGGGGACGCACAGTGCCGGTGGCGCGCACCGTGATGGTTTCATGCGATTGCCGGGTTTGCAGGGTTTCCACCAAAATGCCGCTGACCGGCTTGGCGACCTGCCGGGGGGGTTGGCGGTTCTTGATAAAACCGACCATAACCACGGCCCCAACAATCAGGACCACCAAGGGTAATAAAATTTTCAACAGTGTATGTTTACGAGCCATGGCCCGATCTCCCTTCCTGCGATTTTTCAATACGCTCATTGACATGGATTTCCGTCCAACCGCCCCCCAGTGCACGGGCCAGGGTGATCCGGTCAGACAGCAGATCCCGTTGCGTTGCGATCAAACGGCTGCGGGCATCAAATTGAAGCCGCTGGGCGTTCAACACCTCCAGGTAATCCCGCAGTCCCTGGAAATATTGATTGGTGGACAGGCGCAAGGACGCATCCGCCGCAGCCACTTCATCGACCAGATTCGCCAGTCGCGTCCGGCGCATGCGAATGGCAAAAAGGGCGTCCTCAACCTCTTTGGCGGCCACCAGCAACGTTTGCCGGTAGCCGGCCAGGGCTTCGGCCACGGCGCCCCGGCGGCGGTCGACCTCGGCCCGACGGCGGCCCCCGTCCCACAGGGGGGCCGTCAAATTGGCAAACAGACGCCAGACCAAACCGTCGATGGTGGTGCCGGTCAAATCGGAAGTGCTGTGACCGTAGGCCCCTGTCAGCGACAGGGCCGGCAGCCGGTCGGCAATGGCGGCGGCCAGCTCCTGATCCAGGGCCCGCAGTCGCAACGCGGCGGCCTGTACGTCGGGGCGTTGCAACAGCAACCCGGCTGAAACGCCCTTGTTCCAGGGAACGGTTTGATCGGGCAACGCAACGGTCGTCAGGTCCAAACCTTTGCCGGCAACTGTGCCCACAAGCACCGCCAGGGCCGTTTCAGCCTCGTTCAGGGCCTTCTGGAAATTCGGCCTGAGCGCCCTGGCGGCGGCCAGGGTCTGGCGCGACTGGTGAACGTCCAGGGCCGGAGCCGTGCCGGCCCGGTAACGCCGTTCGACCCGCTGCAGGGTGTCGGCGTTGGAAGCGATGGTCTGATCGGTCAAAACCAATTGAGCCTGGCGCTCCATGCGTAAAAAATACACGTCGGCCAATTGTGCCGTGATGCTCAGGTACAGGCTGCGCAAATCCTCGCGGGACGCCCGGACCCGCAACCGGGCAGCCGTTTTGCGCGACCGCAATTTACCCCACAAGTCGATTTCATACGCAGCCGCCAGGGATAAACCGCGACTGTCGCCGGTCACATCCCCGGTGGCCGACGGCTGGCCTTGACGACCGGCTTCCCCGCTAGCGTCCAAAGTGGGCCAAAGGGGCGCCCCGGCGATGCGTAAACCGGCCTCGGCCTGACGCAGGCGCTGCCAGGCCTGCTCCAAATCCAGATTGCTGCGCAAAGCCCGTGTCATCAGGGCATCGAGCTGCGCATCGTTGAACACCTGCCACCACGGGACGGTCAAGCCGAGTTGCGCCGAATCCAGCCGTTTCTGGTAATGCTCCGGCATCGGTGCCGGCGGTGTCGGTTGAACCGGCGTATGCAGCGTACACCCCACCAAAACCGTCATCACACTTATAATTGTTAAAATGGGTCTAATCATGGTTGTTTCCAAGCCCCTGGCAACAAAAATCGAGCAGGATGTCTAATTGCCGGTCCAACTCGTGCGGCAATTTAAAATCCGGTGGCGCCATGCGCGCCATGTTGTCTTCCATCATCAACGGCTGCATGGCAGCCAGGCAAAAGCGGGTTTGCATGTACAGTTTGTGGGACGGCAATCCCGGATAAGCCGCCTGCATGGCGGCAAGCAAACGGCGGCCCATCGGTTCAATCTGTTTTAAAAACTCATCGCGAACGATGGTTTCGGCCGAAGTGATGGCCCGCGTGATGATGGTGATGCATGCCCGGGCACCCGGCTCGGATTCACGAAACCGCAACGTCGGTTCAAAAAAAGCATGCAAAATATCCCGTGGCGCCGGCAAACGGCCGGTCTTTGCCGCCGCCGCCAGAACCTGGTCCAACTTTGCAAGACGCTGTCGGTTCAGCGGCCCTAACCGCCGGTCAAGAACCGCCGCGAGCAGATCCTCCTTGGACCCGAAATGATAATTGACCGCCGCCAGGTTTACCCCGGCCTTGGTGGTGATGGCCCTGAGCGTGGTCCCACGAAAGCCGTTGTCGGCAAAAAGGTTTTCAGCGGCATCCAGAATCCTAGCCTTGGTCGCCGCGGTCGCGTGTTGGTTTACCATCCACCCCTCCAAACAGTTGTTTCATACGATTATTTTAAACAACCGTTTGAGCTTGTCAAGATACCAATTTGTTTCAAATTGTAACCGATCGCAACCACGAGGATGTTATCGATGGTACGAATCCATCGACGGCACCAGTACATTTCTACTCAACAGCCACCGGTGGTTTCCCTTTTTATCTACACAAAGCCAAATTGCTTTTGTCGATTCGATTCTACTGGTTTTTAACGATCGCTTCTAAAAATTGAAGTGTGCCTCCGGAAATTTTTTATTGACAAGCAAAAAATATTCTTCTATCAACCGTAGCGAGTCTGAAATTGCCCGAAGCACAACTCAGAATAAAATCGAATAGCGATTCTGAAATCCTGCTTCAATGAGATAGTCAAGCTATCTCAAAAAAAGATTTTGGTTCAAGGCAACCCCTCGCTTCAAGCCACAGACTACTACATTTGCCCGAGTAATTGAAGCGAGTTCCAACGCAGGAATTGAACTTAAAAACTATTTGCAATCGCTCCCACAGACTCTCTAGGCCATACCTCCTTTTACAATAGTTACCCTAACCGCTCCGTTTTTACTGTTGTTTTGCTTTGTTAGTGGTAGATGCTTTTTGAATGAACAGTTTTCGCATGTGGAAACGGAACAGGTGTTATTTGCCCCATCGGTATAAAAATCCCAGACCACAAGTGACTATTAACAAAGGTTTTTAACCCTTAGAGCTGGTGGACCCTTTGCGCGAGCCCTAAATCAGTTGGATCTTTGTTTCAGCCGCAAACCCACGGCTTTTTTTTAACAATGATCCAAAACCAAAGTTGGCGTTGGGTTAATACTTTTTCAAAGCGATTTCTATTCGTCTGCGACATAACCATTGGGGCTCAATGTTTGTCGTCGGCAGCCGGGATAGTAGTGCCACATAATGGTACAGGACAGGCAGGAACCCGAATGTTTAAGGTAAGAAATGCAAATGTAAACGATGCGGAGCAAATTTATTCACTCGTATCGTTTTATGCCGCCAAAGGCTGCATGCTACAAAAATCGTTGTTCAGAGTTTATTCTACGATTGAAAGTTTTGTTGTCGCCGAAAATGACAGCACTATTGTCGGCTGTGCTTCGACGATTGTTTTATGGAAGGATTTGGGCGAGATTCGCTCGCTTGCCGTCGATGAGAAGTCTTGCGGTCAGGGGATCGGCAAAATGCTGGTTCAACATTGCATCGACAAGGCGACCAGGCTAAGACTCCCTAAACTTATAGTGTTGACGCGGCAGGACCATTTTTTCAAGCACGTCGGTTTTATGCCTGTGGACAAAAACAAATATCAACTTAAGATACTGGCCGATTGTCTGGACTGCCCCAAGCTGACATCCTGCGATGAATCGGCCTATCTTTTCGAATTATAAATGTAAAAAATCAAGGAGAAATTAATGCCGTCAAAAAAAAATGGTGCCCCCGAAACCGTGACTTCGCGAATAGAAATCGGATTCAATGACTTAAAAGAAAAATGGCCCCAGGCCGAGGCCGAATACGATGACTACGGTTCGCTCAAAATCCTCGGACATCCGGTTATGGAAAAATGGGAAACCAACTACATGGCTGCGCTGGCAAATGTGGCCTGCAAAAACGGGGGGACCATCCTGGAGCTTGGATTCGGTCTGGGTATTTCGGCTTCGATGATTCAACGCCACCGAATTGAAAAACACGTAATTATTGAGGCCAATTACGATATCTTCAGTGAACTGCTCAAATTTTCCCGCGATGCACCAAACCAGGTAATCGCAATCCAGGGTTTTTGGGAGAATTGTGTTAAGCATCTTGCACCGAATTCGTTTGATGGTATCCTGTTCGACACCTATCCTCTGACCGAAAGTGAAATTCACAAGAATCATTTTGCTTTCTTTCCCTATGGCTACAAGCTGTTGAAAACAGGGGGGATAATGACTTACTATTCCGATGAAAAAGAGTCGTTGCAGGCCGACCACCTTGAAATGCTTCGAGCGTCGGGGTTCAACAATATTGATTATGAAATATGTGAACTCGAAACACCGGACGCCTGCCAGTACTGGCAAGACAAGACCATGGTGATACCGATTATTCAAAAATAGATCTTCGTATCTTGCAAAGTGAGGCAAACGATGGATTTCAATAGCAATAAATGTGCGATTGTTAGCGGCGCCACCTCGGGAATCGGGCTTGAAGTAGTGCGCCGATTGGATCAACAGGGCATCTGCGTCATTGCAATCGGAAGAAGAGAAGAAAGACTAAAACAGATTGCGGCGGAAGCACAATGCCGGATCATCGATTTGGCGGTTGACGTTGGGCAACGCGATGCGCTCTACAGTAGCCTAAAGCAGCTCCCCGACTGGGCGCACGCGCCGGATTATCTCATTAATTGCGCCGGGCTGTCACTCGGCTTTGATGAATTTTCCGCCGCCGCACACCAGGATTGGGACACAATGATCAGTACCAACATTACCGGTGTGTTGAATCTGACATCGTTTTTCATTCCACAAATGAAAAAAAGAGATGCCGGCCATATTATTAACATCGGTTCCATTGCCGCTTTTTATCCTTACATTAACGCCAACGTTTACGCGGCCACCAAAGCCTTTGTCTATAACCTGAGTTTAAACCTTAAGTCCGAACTCTCCGGTACAAGGATCAAGGTAACCTGCCTTTCCCCGGGAATGGTGAAAACCGAATTCGCGCTTGTCAGATTCAAGGGTGACGAAGAAAAGGCCGACAATTTTTATAAAAATTACAACGTCTTGAGCCCTCAAGATGTTGCAAATTCAGTAATGTTTTGCATCTCACAGCCTGAGCATGTCAATATCCTGAATATGGAGATCATACCGCTCGATCAACCTTTTCATTTAGGACTTCAGCGAAAGGTTCAAAATGCCTGACATTTCAACATTACTAGTTTTTGGAGCCGCGGCATTCATTCTCAACGCAACGCCGGGACCATCGATGCTTTATGCCCTTTCACACGCCATTGCCGCCGGAAAGAAAGCCGGTTACGCATCGGCGTTCGGTCTGGCAACCGGCAATTCGTTCCATGTGCTTTTAAACGCTTTTGGTCTTTCCTTTTTATTTGTACGCTACCCGGTTCTTTGCACAATAATAAAGTACGCAGGCGCGCTATACCTTTTATACTTGGGCGGCACCTATATCAACAACAGCCGTAAAAAGTTGGCGACGGATTTACCGGATGAAAAGACGCACGTATCGGTAAAGGCCATATCATACTATAACAAGGGCATTGTTGTGGAATTTTTGAATCCCAAAACCGCTCTTTTTTATATTTCAATTCTACCCCAGTTCATCAATCCCGATAAAGGATCGCTTACAATGCAAATGTTGATGTTGGGAATTTGCGTGCCGACCACGGCCTTGTTTGTCGATCTATCTGTTTCATATTTTGCCGGGACCCTGAAAACAAGAATTCTTGCCGGAAAATTCAGAAATAAAATTCACGAGGTTGTATCCGGTGTTCTGTTAATTGCTATGGGGGGATTTCTTTTATTCACCTAATGTTTAGGGCTCGCGCAAAAATAATTTCAAATTTGGCCCGGAAAGGAATACATCAATGACTGTCAACAGTTACAACGATTGGGATCCGCTGGAAGAAATTATCATCGGCACACCGCAGTTTTCAAACGTGCCCCGGCACGACATATCCATGGAGCATTTTTACCAAACCAAGGCCGACAACACGGCTGATTTTCTCCAAGGTCCGGTACCCGATCGGGTCGTAGAGGAAACTGAAGAAGATTTTCAACAAATCGTCGCCATTCTTGAAGAGTTTGGTGTGACGGTCAAACGCCCGCAACCGTTTGACCAGGCCAAAACGTATGGTAATCCTTTCTGGACCACAACCGGCATGCACGCGTTGATGCCTCGCGATTGCCTGCTGGTTGTCGGTGACCTGATTATTGAAACACCCATGCCGTGTCGCTCAAGATACTTTGAAAGCTTTTCTTTCAGGCACCTTATGCTGGAGTATTTTAGCAAGGGCGCCAAATTCATTGCCGCGCCAAAACCACTTCTCATGGATGACACGTATATCGACAGTCCGGATGATACTCCCATCGTAAGTAACCGTGAACCCTTGTTTGATGCCGCCAACATCATTCGTTGCGGCGAAGACCTGTTTTTCAATCTGAGCAACACCGGCAATCAACTCGGGTTGGACTGGCTGCAGATGGTATTGGGCGACCGCTTCCGGGTTCACCCGATCTCATTGTGCTGGGACCACATCGGCACCACCTTTGTGCCCCTGGCTCCCGGCAAGGTGCTGATCAATCCGGAGCGCGTTTCACCACAGCAGATTCCGGAACACTTCCAATCATGGGACCATATCTGGTGTGCGGATATGGTTGCCGATGATTTCGGGCTCGACTGGCCGCGCGCCTCCACCTGGATCGGCATGAACACCCTGTCCATCGATGAGAAGCACGTGATCGTGGAAGAAAAGCAGGTACCAATGATTCGACAGCTCGAAAAACACGGCTTCACACCCGTCCCGGTGCGTTTCAGGCATGGCCGGACCTTTGGCGGCGGTTTTCATTGCGACTCCCTGGATATCAGACGCAAAGGGCGCCTGGAGAAGTATTTTTAACAATCGTATTTCAACTTTGGATGGACATCGGCGAGAATAATTATGATCGCACGCGCTATAAGCAGCTTTCGTTTGCGCCTGGGAATCGGTACGTGGACCGGTATCGTCTTCGTTACGATAGCCTGTGCCTGCTGGGCCTATGCGTTTATCATTCCGGTGATCCTTGCAAGCCATAATCCCGCCCAAATCGTCATTTATCGCTATCTTTTTTATGGCGTTTTTTCGCTTGCATTATTCTCGGCCTCGAAGAAAAAAAGGTTCTCGTTGAAAATATGGTTGACCGCTTTTGTTTTGGCGCTGACCGGCAATGTGCTTTATTATTTTTTTCTAATCATCGGGATCAATCTGGCCGGCCCGGAAATAGCCATCCCGATCGGCGGCATGATCCCGGTGACCGTCGCGTTATTGGGCAATATTACTCTCAGAGAATTTACTTATTCCAAAATCTTTTTGCCGCTGACGATCATGTTCGGCGGCCTGTTGCTCATCAATTTCGGCCGCTTTACCATTCGCGGCGACATGGGGCCTTTTTTTTTAATCGGGCTGGTCGCATGCTTCACCTCGTTGGCACTCTGGTCCTGGTACGGCGTTCAAAATGCTGCGTTTTTAAAAAGAAATCACGATATCGCCCCGTCGGAGTGGACCAATCTTGTCGGCATCATGACACTGGTACAGGTCCTTGTCTGGGGCGGCATTGAAGGCTGCATCAATCCCGGCCGAGTATTTCATTTTGCCGGCACAAGCACCATGATCAGCTTTCTTTTCTGGTGCGCCACTTTAGGGATTTTGTCATCCTGGCTGGGCACGGCAACATGGAATTTCGGGGCTCAAAAACTACCGGTTACCGTGGCCGGCCAGATCATTATCATGGAACCTATCTTCGGTGTTCTTTACGTTTATCTTCTCAAGGGCACGGTGCCGGTTCTG
>JANQIE010000014.1 GCA_028282295.1 Desulfobacterales bacterium
TTGTGATTCCGGCGAGCGCCGGAATCAAGCGTCAATTCTGGATGCCGGATCAAGTCCGGCATGACGAAGGCTTACATATTTAGTCGCCGGTTTAATAACCTTTTTTGGGGCGCTCCTGGATTCCAAATGCCCCTGCCTTTTGCGGCAATGAGCGCTTGAAATGCGGTGGTTTAATTCCTATGGTAGTTAGTGGTGGACGCAGCCGCCATTGCCCGCAACATCCTGCCGAAAAGGAATTTACGCTTTGAAAAACACTGCCATGGCGAACAAGGAAACATACCAGGGCTTTGAACAGGGCCCGATCCGGCCGCCCAGCGAGGCGGCCAGTCTGTTGATTCGCGTGACTCGCAACTGCCCCTGGAATCGCTGCACGTTTTGTCCGGTGTACAAAAGGACGCGCTTTTCCCTGCGTCCGGTGGACCATGTGCTTCAGGATATCGAGGCGGTTCACCAGGCGGTCGATCTGATTCAACGCAACGTCGCGCCGGACGGCGTGGTCCGGCGGGCGCATCTGCGCGATGCCGCCAAGGATGAGTCTCAGCTCGATCCGGCCGCTTTCCAGGCCGCCTTGCACTGGACGGCCAACGGGGCGGCGTCGGTTTTTTTGCAGGATGCCAACAGCCTGATCATCAAGCCGGATGATCTGGTGCACATTTTAAAACGTCTGAAAAACCGGTTTCCCTGGATCGACCGGATCACCTCCTACGCCCGCTCGCATACTATTGCCAGGATTAAGGATGCGGATCTGGAACGGTTTTTCAAGGCCGGTCTCGACCGGATTCATATCGGGCTGGAGTCGGGGGCGGACGCGGTGTTGCAGCATGTGGTCAAGGGGACCACGAAAGCCATGCAGATCAAGGCCGGGTTGAAAGTAAAAAAGGCCGGCATGACGTTATCCGAATATGTGATGCCGGGTCTGGGCGGCCGGGAGCTGTCCGAAACCCATGCGGTGCAGACGGCCGACGCGCTCAACCAGATCGACCCGCACTTCATCCGTCTGCGCACTCTGGCGCTGCCCGGCCGCATCCCTTTGACCGAGGAATATCGGGCCGGTCAATTCAGCAAGTGCACGGATAAAGAGATGGCCAGGGAAATTTTGCTGTTTTTGCAAGCGCTGGACGGTATCACCAGCGTGATTAAAAGCGATCACATCCTGAATCTCTTCGAAGAAGTCGAGGGCCGTTGGCCGCAAGACAAGGCGCGTATGACGGCGGTTCTGGAAACCTTTCTGGACATGCCGCCGCGCGAGCAAATGCTTTACCAGGTGGGGCGCCGCATGGGCGTTTTCAGGGCGCTGGCCGATATGCAGAGTGCTTCGCGTCTGAATCGCGTCGAGACGGTGTGCGGTCAGATGGGAATCACCCCGGATAATGTGGATGGGATGGTTGATGAGCTGATGAAGCGGTTTATTTAGGAAGGATCAAATTTTTGTTGACACACTAGCCTAAAGGCTTTTATGACCGTCAGTATTTTGGGACACACTATCAAAACAACCCCTCGTGGATCCACCGCCTGCGCGCGACTTCGGTTTTGGAGACGAAAACCGGATGCCCCTTTTGTTGCAAGTCTTTTCCCAATGGATTTAACACCCAACATTTTGCACGTCCCTCAAATTCCCAATTCCAATTACAGGATGGCCGCATGACCAAGCCGAAGCCCAAGAAACCCAAACCCAAATTGAAGCAATTGCACTTGAACCTGGATTGGTGCAAAGGTTGCGGTATTTGTGCCGCCTTTTGCCCCACCAATGTTTTGGAGATCGACGACAAAGACAAAGTGACGGCCGCGCGGGCCCAGGATTGCATCTGTTGCAAACTGTGTGAACTCCGGTGCCCGGATCTGGCAATCGATGTTGAAACCGAGTGAGGCTTAATTCGATGGAAGAACCTACCACCCGATTTGTTCAAGGCAATGAAGCCTGCGTGGAGGCGGCCCTTTACGCCGGCCTGGAGTTTTTCGCCGGCTATCCGATCACCCCCTCCACCGAAGTGGCCGAGCATCTGGCAATCCGCTTGCCGCAGGCCGGCGGACGCTTTATCCAGATGGAAGATGAGATTGCTTCCATTTGTGCCATCGTCGGCGCGTCGTTGACCGGCCACAAAGTGATGACTGCCACCAGCGGCCCCGGCTTTTCACTGATGCAGGAGGGGTTGGGGTATGCGGTCATGGCGGAGATCCCGTGTGTCATCGTCAATGTCCAGCGTGGCGGTCCCTCCACCGGCAACCCGACCCATGTGAGCCAGGGAGATGTCTTTCAGGCCCGCTGGGGTACACATGGCGATCACGCCATTGTGGCCATGACCGCCTCCAATCACCAGGATCTGTTCGACGTGACCGTGGAGGCCTTTAATATCGCCGAAACCTTTCGAACACCGGTGATCCTGTTGTTCGACGAGGTGATCGGGCACATGCGTGAAAAGCTGGTGATTCCGCCCGCGGGTAAAATTCCCCTGGTCGAGCGTTTGCGGACCTCGGTCAAGGGCGGCGTCGACTACCATCCCTACCTGCCCCGCGAAGACGGCCGGTTGCCCATGAGCGACTTTGGTGGGGAGCATCGCTACAATGTCACCGGCCTGTTCCACGATATGTGGGGCTTTCCGTCCAATAATCCGCAGGTGGTCCACGGTCTGCTGCGGCACTTGGTCGACAAGATCCAGAACAATGCCAACCGGATGGCCCGCTATAAGGAATACTATCTGAAAGATGCGCGCACCATTCTGGTGTCCTACGGCTCGTCGGCCCGCAGCGCCCTGCATGTCGTCAAAAACCGCCGCGCGCGTGGCGAACGTCTGGGGTTGCTGGAACTGCAAACCCTGTGGCCCTTTCCCGAGCATATTGTGCGTGAAAAATGCGAGACCGCGCAAAATGTGGTGGTGGTGGAAATGAACATGGGGCAGGTCTTGCAACTGGTGAAACAGGCGGTTGACGATCCGGACAAAGTCTTTCTGGCCAACCGGGTTGACGGCGGATTGATAACGCCCACCGACATCCGTAATATTTTACGCTTGATTCAAGGGAAGGGGGTCTGATTCATGGCGGTCAAGGATTATCTGCGCGAGCGCTTTTTTCCGCACATGTGGTGCCCCGGCTGCGGCCATGGTACGGTTCTCAACGGTCTGTTGCGGGCCGTGGAGAAATTGGGCATGAGCAAAAACGAGATGGTGATGGTGTCGGGCATCGGCTGCTCGTCGCGCATCTCCGGTTATGTCGATTTTCATACGCTGCATACCCTGCACGGACGGGCCCTGGCCTTTGCCACCGGGGTCAAGTTGAGCAAACCCGAGCTGACCGTGCTGGTGCCCATGGGCGACGGCGACGCTCTGGCTATCGGCGGCAATCATTTCATCCATGCCGCCCGCCGCAACATCGACATCACGGCCCTGGTCATGAACAATCGGATCTACGGCATGACCGGCGGCCAATTCTCGCCCATGTCCGGCTACGGCACCAGCGCCACCACCGCACCGTACAGCAACATCGATCACAGTTTCGATGTGGTGGAACTGTCCAAGGCCGCCGGCGCCACCTTTGTGGCCCGCACCACGGCCTACCATGTGCAGAACATGGCCGACATCATCCGCAAGGCGATTTTGCACGAAGGCTTTTCCGTGGTGGAAGTCCTGACCCAGTGTCCGACCTATTTCGGTCGCAAAAACCGGATGGGCGGCGCGGTTGAAATGGTTAAATGGCTCAAGGACAACACCACCCCCATCGGCTCCAAGGCCAAGCAGGAGAACCCGGAGCTGATCGAGCGGGGGGTTTTCGTTCAAAAGGAACTGCCGGAATACTGCAACGAATATAACAAAGTCATTGAACGGGCGACGAAAGGACGGTAACCCATGGCACGACTCCGTTTGGTATTTTCAGGCTCCGGCGGCCAGGGGGTGATTACCGCAGCCATCGTGTTTGCCGAGGCCGCCGTGATCCATGAAAACCTGACCGCCGTGCAGTCGCAGTCCTATGGGCCGGAAGCCCGGGGCGGCGCCACGCGCAGCGACGTGATTATTTCCGACAAGGACATCCATTTTCCCAAGGTGACGCAACCCAACGTCCTGGTCTGCCTGACTCAGGAAGCTTATAATAAATTCTATCCGATTATCCGGCCCGGCGGCCTGCTGCTTACCGACACCCGTTTTGTGGAAACCGCGCGCAAGGTGGACGCCCGCCAGCGTGAATTGCCGATGTACCAGACCGTCATGGATCAGGTCGGCAAACCGATCGTGTTCAATATCTGCATGCTGGGGGCGGTTATCGGCCTGACCGGCGTGATCAAGCCCGCGTCGGTGGTCAAGGTGCTCGAAACCCGCATCCCGGGGGCGTTTTTGGAGATGAATCAAAAAGCCCTGGAGTTGGGGGTCGGGTTGGCGGAATCGCTGAATTGAGCTCAGCGCGGTGAAATAACCGGAAAGTTCAATCCGGTGGGCATGGCCCACCCCACAAAACCAGGCACTCGCAGGCGGGGTGGGCCGTGCCCACCAACCGTATCCGGATGATTTACAGATGCGATTGCCCTGTGGCCGGCAACTCCAACTCCAACGTTGACAAGAAGGCGCGGGTTTATTAGAAACAGGTAAATATTCGCTAGGGGTGCAGTTCACGCTGAGAGGATTTCATCCAACCCTTAGAACCTGATCCGGGTAATACCGGCGCAGGGAAGCGGCCCAAAAATCAACTCGTTAAAAAAACGATTCGTTAATTGAAAGCCGCTTTCCCGATTGTTCGGAAAAAGCGGTTTTTTTGTTAAGGGCTCGCGCAAAAATAATTTTACATTTTTTTGCAAGCCCCAAGGAAGCGATCATGGAAATAATTGTCAATGGCAAACGTGAAACGATCCGGCCGTGCAGTCTCGCCCAATTTATCGAAGACAAGGGGTTGAAACCGGGCGGTGTGGTGGTGGAGCACAATCGCAAAATCGTGCGTCAACCGGAATGGGATGCGATTCAACTGCAAGATGACGACACACTGGAACTGCTCAGTTTCGTCGGGGGAGGGTGATACCATGCAGGAGCAAGGTTTGAAAATCGGAGATCGGAATTTTACCAACCGCCTGTTCACCGGCACCGGCAAATTCGCCGCCAAGGCGCTGATTCCCAAGATGCTGGCAAGCAGCGGCTCGCAAATGATCACCGTGGCCCTTCGACGGATCGACCTGGGATCGGAGACCGAGAACATTCTTGATTTTATTCCCAAGCAGGTGACGCTGCTGCCCAACACCTCGGGCGCGCGCAACGCCGACGAAGCCGTGCGTATCGCCCGTATCGCGCGGGAAGCCGGCTGCGGCAATTTCATCAAGATCGAAGTGATTACCGACATGAAGTATTTGATGCCGGATAATTACGAAACCCTGGAGGCCACCCGGGTTCTGGCCCGGGAAGGTTTTGTGGTGCTGCCTTATGTGCTGCCGGATCTGCCGCTTGCCAAAAAACTGGAAGATGCCGGCGCGGCGGCCGTGATGCCGCTGGGATCGCCCATCGGGTCGAACCAGGGGTTGCAGACCCGCTCGCTGATTGAGCTGTTGATCGAAAACTGCGAAGTGCCGGTGGTGGTGGATGCCGGCATCGGCCGGCCGTCTCATGCGGCAGCGGCCATGGAAATGGGGGCCGATGCCGTGTTGGTCAACACCGCCATTGCCACCGCCCGGGACCCGGAAGCCATGGGACGGGCGTTCAGCCTGGCCGTGGCGGCCGGGCGGATGGCCTTTGAGGCGCGCATGGCTGGAGAGAGTCAGACTGCGCAGGCGTCTTCGCCGCTGACCGGCTTTTTGGATGAATAAGCAGGTAATGTCAAAAAAAACAAGTTAGCGTGTGTCCATCCGGAAATAGCATCTTTTGGCCCATGCCGGCGTTCTCACGAATTTGAAATCCTCGACGTAGCCTTGCTACGCCTGCGGTTTCAAATTCGCTGCGG
>JANQIE010000017.1 GCA_028282295.1 Desulfobacterales bacterium
CATTAGATTCTGGATGCCGGATCAAGTCCGGCATGACGACGAGGTGAGGCAAAAACGCCGCTACCCGCGACAGGTTGCACCGCTAACACAACCGCAACCACACACCCACACCCTCGTCACCCCGGCGTACGCCGGGGTCCAGAATCAAATCGACAGTATACATTCCCGGTTCTTTGGTGTCAGGCACCTTATTTCGTGCGCAGACGCAGGGGACACAAGCTTGACCGGCCGCTAACCAATGAACAGCCACCGACCGCCGGAAGTAGGGAGGCACCGGTGGCCGGGTCGATTACAGGAGCAACCGATGCATCCGCAGAATCGAATTTTATGGGTGGACACTAGCAGGGGGTGGCGGGTTATAGCGGCTTGGAGTAAGGGCGAAAATGTGGCGTGGTCATCGCGGGCGGTCTGTTTTTTCTTCCCTGGCACATGTCTCATGATGGGTACGATTGTGGGGGGATAACAACAAGGTCAGCAACATTGTTCAAATTTCACGCTCACGCCGCCCCGGTCAACTGCCCGACGGTGAGTTGCTGAATGTAGCGATTGTCGAGGGTCAGTTGCAGCGCGCCGGCCTGCTCCTTGATCCGGTTGACCTGCGAAGCGGTGGCGCCGGTATCGGCGATCAGGGTGTTGCCGGGCGTAACCAGAATTTCCCGCAGGTTCAGCGGATTCAGACCGGCCTGGGGGGCAATCTCCCCGGCCGTACGCAACGCCAGCCGCGCCTTGGCCCGCAATTCCACCACCCGCATCAACGGCAGCGTATCGCCGAAGGCCACCGGTTCCAGCGCAGCCAGATCCGCGATGGTGGCAATGTTCGCGTTGGCCAGGGTCTGGGCGTAGGCCCGGCCGATGCCGTCGACGAACCGGATCGGTTCATTGCCCAGCCAATGGGGTGGGGACTGCTCCGGTGGCGACGCGGCAGGTTCCGGTTTCAGGGTGAAACGCATGCGCCTGAACAGGCGGGCGCCCGCTGCCAGATCGACCCGCGGATGAACCACGTAATTGATCAGGTAGCCGGACCCGGCTTCGGCGGTGGCGTTCCCGCCGAACAGCCCGAATTCGCGCAGGACCTGATCGTCTTGCCAGGTAAACGCCGCACTTGCTTCAATACAATTGGTCGGCGTGTCCGACGGCGCGCCTTCGGCATCGAGGAAAACAATCTCTTCGGCCACGATCGGTTCGCGGCGGATTTCATCGGCCAGACCAATGGTTGCAACATCGGCGGTGACCGGATTGTCATCCCAGGCCGGATCCCCGCTGCCCACGGCCCAGAATAACAAGCCGCTTAAATCGGGTTCGTTTTTCAACAAACCGGCCACCAGCGGCCACGCGGCGTCGACAATGGTGTTCGACCGCCAATCCCACTGCCGCAGACAGCGGCCGCCCGCATCGGTCAAGGTGTCCCGGTAAACACCCTTCAGCGTAATTTGCTTCGGCTCAGAAGCCTTTTTCATATTCAATATTCCTCATCCGCTCATCATGTTTTTACGACTGCCACCGGTGTTCGCGCGCGCCGCGGCGCGTGCGTGCCGAAAAACACGATGGCGGTAATCAGCGCCAGCAGGGCCAGCCACTGCGGAAACGACAGGCCGAACATAAACACCCGGTCGTCGGCGCGTAAAAACTCATTCGCAAAACGGCCCAACGGGTAGAGCACGAACAACATCGCAAACAACCGTCCGTCACCGCTCAGCTTGCGGCGCAAACCGAGCAGGATCGCCATCACCAGCAGCGCGTAACCGGCCTCGTAAAGCTGAGTCGGGTGCACCGGCAGAGATAGCTGACCGGCGCCGATCACCCCTTGATGCAGATGCAACGCATGTGGTCCGCTGTCGGGTGGAAAGCGCATGGCCCAGAACAGGTCGCTCTGATGTCCAAAACAACAGCCGTTCAAAAAACAGCCGACACGCCCCAGGGCGATGGTCAGCGCAATCGACGGGGCGCAGCAGTCGAGCAACGGCGCCAGCGGTAACCCTTGCAGCCTGACAACCAGAACCGCCGCCGCCAAGCCGCCGATGATCGCCCCGGAACTGGCCAAACCGCCTTGCCAGAAGTAAAAGACCTCCAGCGGGCGGTCCGCGAAATAGGCCGGGCTGCGCAGCACCATGTAGATTCGCGCGGCAGCCAGCGCACACCCGGCCACAAACACATAGCTGAAAAAGACCTTCTTTAAATCAAAACCGGCCGGTTCGGCCGACCGCAGAGCCATGTAGAGCCCCATCACCAGGGCAAGGGCCAGCATGATCGCGTAGTCGGGCACAAAAAACCCGGTGCCGACAAGTTCTTCAAAAAAGGCGATCAGGCGATATTGCATTTGTTACGACCCGCGATGAATTTCAATCCTATGGCATTAACCCCGTTTTCTTCCAATCCGGCGGTAGATGCCGAACAGGCCGAAAAACACCACAAACGGTGCAACCGCCATGGTCTTCTTGCGCGAGCGGCCACAGATGCCGCCGCCGGGCGGTTTGACTTCCGCCTTGGGCTTGATCACAAAGGCCACGTAGTTGGTGGGGCGGTACAATTGCACCCGATCCTGGCGTTCACTGTGCTTGTAACCGGCTTCCACCAGACTTTCCATGATCACAATCGGATAGTCGCCGTACATTTCAACCAGCCGTTTGTTGCGCCGCGCCACGATTTCGTTGGGTTTGAGGCCCGCGGCATGGGCGTCGGCCGGGATGCCGAGAAGCTGTCCGATGCGTTTTTGCCAGCTTTTCAGGTCCTGCCGGCGGCGCGGCGGCGCGGCAATGCCGAACTCGACCTTATTATTACCCTTGCGCGGCACGTAGATCTGATAGACGTTCGGTTTGATACGTTCAATGCCTTCGCCTTTAAGTTGCAGCTTGGCGTTCTTGAACCAGCCGGCATAGGGTGTGTTCAGCGCGCTGGCGCGCAGCAATTGACGGGCAGCCGCAGCGCCTTGGGCATGGTTGTAGGCGTAGTAGTTGCCCATCCAGAAATTCATCATACAGACCTGCCCCTCGGGGCAATCGACAATCTGCGTGTTGCAGTAGGAGAAGTTGTTCGCCATGTTGGGATCGTTCTTGTAGTCGACAAAGGCGGCCGTGCACTTGTGACTGCCGATCATGTCGGCCGGATCGCCGAAGCGGGTCTCGTCCGAGGGGCGCCAGTTGAAGCGCGCATCGGTATTGGTGCTGCTCGCGTTGACGGTGAACGTGTCCGGCGGCTTGGGTGAGCCGGTGTCAAGCTCGTCGGTGGCCAGCAGCCAACTGCCCCATTGCTCTTCAAACCAGTTCCTGACGTTCACATCGGTGTGCGAGTAATTCATGGCCAGCGGCGCGGTGCTGGTTCCCAGTTGCAGCAGGGTCATGTAAACCTGCACATCCTCGGCGTTCAGGTTGGCGTCGCCGTTGGTGACATCGGCATGGAATTCATTCATTTCATCGACAACGATCTCCCGGCTCTTGGCGCCGTCACGCAGGATATAAACCGCATCGCAGGAGTACAACCCATTGGCGATGTGCAGATCCGCAAAGCAGTCTTCGCCGAAACTCATCGGATGCCAGCGCTGCGGATTGACGCAGATATAATTGTGGGCGCCGAAGACATAGTGCGGCGGCCAGGGATAGACGATCACCGCCTGGGTGTCGTCCACATGGGTCTCCATGTAGAGTCTGAAGTCATTGCCGGTGATCGGATTGGGCGCCGAATGCAGCGGCAACCGGATTTCCACGCTCCAGTATTCACTTACCGGATCTTCAAGCACCGCCACATCGGCGGCCGCCAACCAGCCTGCGCCGGCGGGATTCCAGGTGTTGGTGCCCGGATCATAGTCATAAACGTCGGTGGTCACGCCGCCCCCGCCAAACGGGTGGATGACCACCAGGACGTTGTCGTCCGGGTCGGTCCCGCTGTTAAGGCCGATGCGAATCTCGTCGTCAAACGTGCCGGTGGCGTCATTGGCGCCGATTTCAAAGAAGATGTACAGATCGTTCTGGTTGAAACCGGTTTTCTTGTGCGACACAAACGCCTGGACCTGATGCGTCAAGCCGGAATGCTCGCTGAAATTGTAATAACTGTCCGCGGCCCAGTCGCTGCGGTCGCCATCGATGACAATGTCATCTTCCAATGCGATCCCCGGCAGACACAACCGGTCGGCCACCTCATCATAACTCAGGGCCACGTCGCACTCTTCATCCGCGGCGCTGACAATGGTCACGCCTGCGCCTGCAACCAAAAGCACCGCGCAGAACAGGACGATCCATTTATTCTTTACTTTTTGCATTTTTCCTCCTCTCGTTAAACTGTCATATCAAAAAATTCAACTCTTCTGCACAACCAGATTGATCACCATCTCATCACTGATATCTTCATCATCGTCCTGCGTCATGGTCACGGTCAACGTGCCGCCGGTGCCGTTCACCGAAGCGGCCGTCGCCTGGAATCCGACCAGCGCCTCGAACTCGGCGCCCTGGGTGCTGCCCAAAGAGAAGGTGACATCTTCGACATCCTCGAACGTATTCGGCGGGTTGGACACAAAGCTGGCGGTAAACGCCACCGGCTCGGCCACGGTCTCCGAATAGGTGAAGTTGAAGATAAAATTCACCCCTCTGCCCGGCAATCCGATCGGCCCGCCGCGACCCACCGACACCGTGTCTTGCTCAACATTGATGGACGGTGATGTCAAAAGGATATCGACCGGGTTCGGCTGGGCGCTGCCGGAACCGATGATCAGGTTGACTTCGGTATTGGTGGTGTTCATTTCCGTGGGATTGTTCTGGGAGCGGGCGTTGAGTTCCAGCCCGGCCGTGGTCAAGCCGGTGGCGGCCGGAATTTCAATATCGACCCGTACGTTGGCGGTGTCGCCGGTGGTCAGGGTAATGTTTTGCTGTTCTTCTTCCGTGTCGACAAAGGTGACCGGCCAGCCCGGCGGGTTCATGGCGGTTCGAAGTTGAAAGATCTCCTCGATTGCCGGTCCCGGTGTGCGCGGCTCGAAAATCACGGCAAAGGTGTAGCGGTAGGTCTGGCCGGCTTCAATGGTGGTTTCCGGTGGCGGCCCGTCGACCAGTTGCACATTCAAGATACCGTGCGGCAGTGACTGCGTCCGGTTGCCGATCTCCATGTTGATTTGCTGCTGGGCTTCAATGGCGGCCGGCAGATTCGGTGTGACGATTACCGCAGGGCGCAGACCGGGCGGGATATCATCTTCCCCGCCGTCGAGCAACTCACGCAGATCCCTCAGCATATTGGCGGTGGCCACCCGCTCGGAATTGTCTTCAACCAGGGGGGTCAGACCGGTTATAAAATTATCCTGGTCATGGTAGAGCGTTCGCAGCACCGCAATCCCGTCGTCATTGCTCAAATTGCGGATGCGGGCCTGCAACGCGGCGGTTTGTGCGGTCTGGGTGATCCGGCCGAAAACCGCCGCAACCGTCACGGCTTCCAGCGCCGAGGCATCGGCGAAGTTGTCGGTCATGAACAGGTCGCTCTGTAAAATGTTGGTGTACGCATTGGCGGTCTGATCCATCAGTTCGGCGAAGTTGTCAAGATCAAAGGTCACCGTGCCCAGGTGCCCGTAAACCGCCAAAGACGCCTTGGTGCTTTGCGCCAGCGACAGGTCGAGCCGCCGCAGGTCTTCGATCATGTCGAACGTAATGCGGGCCTGGGTGGCCAGACGCCGGATGCGCGCCAGGGGGTAGAACACATGCCCGGTGGGCGGAGCCGGCAGGTCCTGCGGATTCTCCACTTCCGCCGTCCGCACCACCCACTCGCGTCGCATGCGCACGGTGGTCTCGATGCCGATGCGGGCATCGACCATGTCTTCGTCTTCGACGCTGTTGACTTCCCGCTCCCATGCATCCAGATAGGCGATCAGGGTGGTATCGGCGCCGGGGGTCTCCAGTGTGTCCACCAGTGCGGCATTGGGTTGCGTGTTGTAGGCCGTGGTGTCGGCGGCGAACGCCCGTTTGCCCCCGGCCAGGATGATCCCGGCGCGAATCTGAAACGTATTGTCTTCAGCGCTCTCCAGAATCCGGAAGCCGTCGCTGCCGTGGGGCACGCCGTTGCCGATAAACTGGGTGCCGATGACTTCCGTTTCATGGCGCCGCAGATCCTCCAACTCATTCCAGTCGGCATCCACAAGCGGCACCCCTTGCTGCAAGCGCACCCCGACATATTGCTTGGCGACGGCGTCGGCCAGTCTGACTTGCGGATCTCGTGAAAAATTACCCATGCTAAGCCTCCAAACGATATTTGAGCGGATCGAGCATTGACGGGCCGGCTCAATCCATTTGACTGCTGTAGGAGCGGTATCTCGCCGCGATCAAGAATAGTATAAAATCATCTAAATCGCTGCGGGACGCCGCTCCTACGATTAAATTTCCCGGATATACTAGTAGTCCAAGCGATCCCTATCTGCGATTCCCGGCGAAGTTTATCCCGTACTTGATACGAGGCGGGAATAACGCAGAAAATTAGGGCCGTGGAAAAAATAAATTATCCCAAATGGCGCAGGATATGGGCTCGTATTCAAGGCGTGCAAAGTCGTGCATATCGCAAAATATTCGCGGCTTTGCACAATGCAGAAGACGAGCCCATAGACAAGCAGGTTGGGATAATTCATTTTTTCCACGGCCCTTACCTCGTCACCCCGGCGAACGCCGGGGTCCAGAGTCTAAACGACAAGATACCTTTTTTATTTACACGGTTATCAATAAAGCCCAGGTGAGTTCGATAAATGTAAATATTCCTTTATCGGGATTCCCCCCTCAAGGGCACAACCGTCAGGTTAAGGAAAAAATGAATAACAATGTGAGCAAAATTGCATGTCGAAGCCTGACAATAACACCTATGCATTTTTGCGATATCTCCTGGATTCCCGCCTGCGCGGGAATGACGAAGTAGGTTTTGCTCCGTCGTGTTTAAGCGTCATTCCCGCGCAGGCGGGAATCCAGGAAATTTCCCAAAACGCGCAATTTGCTTTTTTCAGCGGCTCGCCGCAACGTAAATGCGTTTTACAGATTTCCTTAGCCTGACGGCTATGCCCTCAAGGGAGGAATTCCATAAAATACTTATATTTTACTACGCGCTCTCGGGTTTTATGGGTAACCGCATTTGTCTATTTAGCGCCTTAGCCTGACCTCAAGGAAACCGCCCCCCCCTCACCCAATCACATCGGTCAGATCTTCACTGATCAGGCCGGTGGTGTCGATGACTTCATCGGCCTCCATCGCATCCGGGAGCCAGATCAGACGGATCGGCAGCGGCCGGAACGGTTCCACAAAGTCGCGGGCGCGGGTGATCTCCTGTGTGATCACCGCCGGGTTCGCGGTCTCCGGCGTCAGGTACAAACCGACCGCGCCGCGCGCGTACCAATCGCCGTTGCCGGTTCCCGTGTCGTAGGTATAGTGCGAGCGGTCATGCAAGGTCCGCATCTCGGCCAGCATTTGCGCATCGTCGAAATCGAGGGTGCGGGACTGATAGCGACGGCCGCGACGCTGGGAGCGCCAGTACAGTCTCAGATCACCGCCGGCATCGACAAGGGCGGCCGGCTCTTTGTCGGCCGTGGTCTCGGCGGTCAGCGCAACGGGCGGGCTCCAGTCCGGACCTGCAAACTGTTGTTCCCAAACCTGCCAGAAGCCGCTGCGATTGGACGTAAAAAACAGCCGCATTTGTCCGTCGAACAGGACCGCCGCCGGGGATTCATCCCGGTGCAGGCCGGAGGTGGCGGTTTGCACCTCACTAAAATCGTCGCCGTCCTGGACGCAATACCGGATGTTGCGACGATCGCCACCGTCTTCCACCCAAAACAGCCAGAGACGACCGGTGGCATCGGCGACCACGCCCGGTTGTTCATGCTTGAACACCGCCGTGGTGATGCGACGGGCCAGGCCCCATTCGCCCCCATCAAAGACGCGGGCCCAGATGTCCGTGGGGCCGCGCCGGTTCGACTGCCAGAACACCCACAGACGGCCGGTGCCGTCCACGGCGGCGCACGGACTGCGATCGTCGCCCGCATGTTCGGTGAGCCGTTCGGGGGCGCCGCCGGGCAGTCCGGTATAGCTGCGGGTCCAGATCTCCCAGGCATCTTGCCGGTTCGAAGACCAGAACAGCCGCACCTGACCGGCATGGGTCACGCAGGCCGGATACTCATCCACATAGTCCTGGTCCCCGGGATCATCGTCCGGGGCGCCGGCCATGGCCCGTTGCGGCGCCGGATCACCCCCGTCCAGGCGCTGGAGCCAGAGTTCGCGCCGGGCGCTACGGTCGGCATGCCAAAACAGCCACGGCGTGCCGTCACCGTCCACTACCGCGGCCGGCCGGCCGTCAAAGTCTTCGGTGACGGTCACCGGCGCAGGATCGGTCCACACTGCGCCGTCAAAGCGCTGTTCATAGAGTTCCCACAGGCGAATGCTTTCGGCGGCATTGGTCATGAAAATGTTGTGGACAAATTCCTTGACCCGGCATTCCCAGCGGGTCACGCGATTGACCAGGGCTTGCAGGTTCGGCAGGCTGCCGACAGTCTCGAAAATATCCGGGGCCATGCCGATGTCCCGGCGCTGGGCCGGTTCGTCCAGGGTCTGGTCCGGCTCCCAGCCGATCCAGCGAGCCATGTAGGGCAGCACCCTGGCAGGCACATTGGCAATGTCGTGACGGCCGCGCACCTGCTCCAAAAGACTGCGGACCTGATCACCGGCAGCACCGAACAGCGACACGAATTTACGCAAATCCCCCTGCCCCTGCTCGGCCACGCCCGGTTCGTCCAGTTGCTGCAACACCGGCGGCAGCGCGGCGTACATGCGCCGGTCAAAACCGTTCGATCCGGTCACAATGGTATCGGCCCGCCACTCGCGCCGGGTTTCAACGGTGCCGTCCGGCAGGGGTCTGAACAGGCTGTAGTAATAAGGTGTTTCCGTATCCAGGGCCATGTCGGCCAGCGCGGCCGTGCGTTGCCAATCCCCGCTGTCGGCGTTGAAGGTTTCGGAGACGGTCAGACCGCCGACCGGTGCGGCCAGACCGCTCAGGGTCCGGGTGGTCAGCAGTTGCACGTCGAAGCGACCCGGCTCGTCAACCAGCGAATTCGGCACGATGGTGGTGGTAAACGGCAACTCCCGCTCAAAGGCCAATTCAACCGCCGGTCCCCCCGACGCCGTCCACTGCCATTGATTACGGGTGCCCGCAACCGCATGGCCGGTCGAAACGACCACCTGACCGGCCTCAACCTCTCCACCGCCGCCGGGGGTGTTGAAAATGGTGAAGGTCTGCACCTCGGCCCAGGGACCGGCCGGCGTGGATGCCATTTCAACACGGCTGACCTCGTCGATCTGATCCCGGGTCATCCGGCCGGCAGCCGCATCGTAGTAATCGATTGACACCCGGCGAGGGTCGGTATCCACCGCAACGGCAAAGTAAAATGACACCACTGCCTGACGCAGTTCGCCCTCGACCTGATTATGGGGCAGGACATATACATTGCGGGTGATACGCGCCCAGGCCAGACGCTCGGCGCGAAAACTATCGGCCAGATCGGCCACGGTCAGTCCCTGCGACAGGTCACGGGCATACGCCCGGCGACGGCGCACCAGACGCAAACCGACACGCGCCGGGGCGTTGCTCTGCCAGGTCCAGGTTACATCGGCCTGACCCGGCTTAAGGGCGCTCTGGGCTTCAAACCGGGTTATCACGGCGACCTCCGCTGATGGTTAATTGAATGCCGGTATCATAACCGGTCCGGGGGATCTCGCTCCAACCAAAGGTCAAACTGCCGCTTTCAGGCAGATCCTGCAGCGAGTCGGGCCGGGCAAAGCGGCTGACATGGACCCCCTTGACCCCCTCGATGGCCTCGATGGCCTCGTAGATTTTACTGATATAGAGTTTATCTTCGAACTCGACATTCTCAAAGGCCAACAGCCCGGCCACCGCTTCCTGGGCCTGCTGTTGAATCTGGTCGGCGAAGTAATACGCCTCCACCTCCAGGTCGCCCTCGATAAAGACGTTGATATATTCCGGATCGCGCACATCCAGGTAGGTGCTGAGCATCCGTTTGTCTTCGAAGTAATCGCGCAGGTCGGCCTTGAGGGTGTCGGTGGGCTGGCCGCCGCCCACCGGCGCCACGAACAGTTCCACCCGGTTCCAGCCGCCCGAGCGGGCCCGGGCCTTACCGACGCCGAAGCGCATGGCCTGGGCTTCATAGTCGCGGGCCGTGACCGCCCGGCCCATGGTGCGAAACACCTGCGGCCCGCGCACGGCCGCTTCCTCGATGGCCTCGGCATCGGTGCCGCCGGTGGCCGGCTGCTCATTAAACACATGCTCCAGGTGATCGATGGCGGTGACCGCCTCCACAATGGTGTAGGCCGACACATTACCCCGGACCCCGCCGCCGATGCTGTAGCTCACGCGCAGATTGTCGGTGCCGCGGCCGGGAATCCGGCCGTACTGATTGTCACCGAAGATAACCGAAGCCAACCCGTTTTCGTCGCGGCGGACCATGTAGTGCTCGTCGGTATCTGTGCTGTTGAGCAGACCGGCCTGTTGCTGCCAGGCCCGCAAACCGGTCCCCTCGTCCACCGCCACCGTCAAGGTGCCGTCCATCAGCGGGCTGCGCGACAGGGTAAACTGCTGATCCGCAGTCCCCGCCGAAGAACCGAGCAGAACATTGTTTTCGACGGCGTCCACCTGCTCCACGGGTAAGGTCGCAAAGCGCTTGTAGGATTCCCCGTCGCTGTGGGTAACCGAACTCAGGGCATCGAGATCGATGGTGATCGGATCGCGGGTGTAGCGATAGCCGACCACTTCCCCGGCCGTGTCGGCCGTGGTCTGGAAACGGGTACCGGTGGCGACGGTCACCATTCCGGCGGCATCGGCGGCAAAGAGCAAGGTCAAATCCGCCGAAGCCGATTGAGGTGGCCGCAGTTCATAGCCGATCAGACGCAGCAGATGCATGACACTGCGCCGCTCCACCGCCGTGGCCAAATAACTCTCGTTGGCCAATCGGTCCAGGTAGTAAAACAGGCTGTCGCCCAGATGGGCAAACAGCTCCACCAGCACAACCCCCAGATCGTTGGCCGAATGATCGGTCCAGGCCGGCAGTTTTTCCTTGGCCAGGTCAAGCAGGGCCTGACGAATAGCGGTGTAGTCCTTGGCCGTGTACGCGATGATGTTGGACGAGCTGTTGTTGTCCATTGTGCTTCCTTTTTACTTAAGCAGAGCCAAAGCCCCATGAGAATTGTGAATTATGAATTAAAAATTAAGAATTGCGGATGGAGACCGTTTACATTAACATGGTTTTCTCACACTGCTGAAAGACAATCCGGTAATACAGCGTTATGGCTAACGATTGTTACTTTCCTAAGATTCGCGCCTGCGCGGGAATGACGGGAATACAAAGTGGGGCAAAACCTACGTCATTCCCGCGCAGGCGGGAATCCAGAATATTTCACTTAAGCGCGCAAGTAGGTTTATTCAGAGAGGGAGTTGCGAGAAAGACGAACTGCGGTTTTCATTCTCATGCCGAAGCGATTTGCCTGTCATACGCCGAACACCTTCAATCGCGGCGGGAGGCCGCTCATACACAATCGATCCCGAACCGCAATTCTTAATTGCCCTTCCTAGCCGATGGGCACCGACAGTTGCTCCTGCTGCCGGGTGCGCCGCACGGTGTAGAGCAGGTCGATGTAGACCTGTTCATCGACCACTTCCACCTTCACCTGGGTCAACGACACGCGCGGCTCGGCACGGGTAATGGCCTTGGCAATCTGATGCTGGGCAATGGCGCGCAGGGCCTCGTTGTTCGGGTCGTGCAGCAGTTGACGCAACCCGCCGCCGTAATCCCGGCGCATCACGCGCTCGTTGAGGCCGGTGAGAAGAATATGCTTGATATTGGCCTTGAGTTTGTCCGTTCCCGTGGTCCAGGCCACCTTGCCGGAATTGCGGTCGATTCTAAAGGGGATGGCGAATCCGCTGATGTCTTCGGTCATGGTACCTTTTGCTTTCTGGTGTTCTTTGTTTCAGGCGCCCACCGACACCAACACCTCGGCGCTGGTGTGGCCGCCCAACTCACCCTGGCTGTCTTCCACGTGCAGGTACAACCGGTAGTTGCCGTCGAGTTGAACCGGCAGGGGACCGGTGTAGCGGATCCGGGCCGGATCGGGTTCTTCGGGCGGGATGAAAAGATAATCCTCGGCGGCCGGGATAAAATCGACGGTGTCGCGGTCAACCGGCGCACCGTTGGGTCGAAACTCCCAGCGGTACTGCAACCGGTTGATCGCATGATAGGCTTCGTTGAGTTCAAAGCTGGACGTGTCGTCAACCGGCTGCCCCCACAACGAAGGGGCTTCGGCCTCCAGCACACTGCTGGCGCGTGACAGGGGCGCTGCCGGCGGTATCATGTTGGCAATGAAAATGTGGACCAGGCAGGCGCTGTCGCCGTCGCCGCCGCCGGTCATGCCGCCATGCTGGATCGCTTCCAGTTCGGCGTCGGTCTCCCCGGCCTGATCCGTGGCGGCCAGGGTAACCGCATGGCTGCCCAGAACCATGGACACCGTAAACCCGCTACGCGGATCGGTCTGCGCGGCGGCATTGACTGAGTAACGTCCCTGGGTGGCGCCGAAGAAATTATCGTACCACCGGTAGTAAAGGGGCGCCCCTTCCAATTCCTCGGGCAGGGGATCGACTTCACCGCGCAACAGGATACCGCTGCCGTTGCCGTGAAAGGCTGAATTGTTCAAGGGCGAAGTGATGTTCATCGTAACAACGGCCATGTCACTGTCCGCTCGAAGTGAAGGTCACCGGGGTGCCCATGGGCAAAATGGTGGCCATGTCGTTCTGCACGTTGATGGCGATATTGTTGATGGTCACCGTGGGATTGCCGATGCTTTGCTGCACCATGCCGGGCCAGGTGGCCATGCCGGGGTTGCCCTGGGCGCACATGCCCATGGTGACGATATTCTTACCACCGGCGGTGACCGTGGCATTGAACGATTTAAAAATCCAGCAATCGACCCCGGTATCGATGGGGCTGGCCGGCGGCGGCGGCAGAATCACCGGTGCCCCCTGTCCCTGGGACGCCCCCACCCCCTTGGAGACTTCCACCAGCACCTCGAAGCTGTCCACCTTGACCTTGCCGCCGTCGGCCCCGGACAAGGTGAGCATGCCTTTTAAGTTCAACATTCCTTTTAAAACCAGATCACCCATGGGGTTACCTTTTAGGTTGCGCGGCGAGGCGCGGAGACGGAGCTAGCGTAACGACTTGCTTGGCGCGCAGTTATCAATCGACAAAATACCTCAATTCTTAATTCCCAATTCTTAATTCTTAATTGCTTCCCCTCATCCGCCCGTGATCTCATTACCGCTGATGGTCGTCTTCGGCCCCTGCCCCACTTCAACATCGCCGGTGACCGCCAGGTTGCCGTCGATGGTGACATCCGCGTTGATCTGCACGGTGTCGCAGTTGATCTCCACGGTGTTGTCGGCTTTCAGTTCGATTTTGAAACCGTCCTTGTGCTCGATGGCGATGTGGCCGTCCTTGTCGATCTGAATCAGCGAGCCCTGCATGTGCTTGATGATGATCTTCTGGTCGTCGTCGGTGTCGTCCAGTTGGACCACATGGCCCGAGGCGGTGCGGATGATCTTTTGGAACTCGGTGGGGGCTTCGTCGTCGGTGGTGGCCGGGGCGGCATCCTGGGGATACCAGACGCCGGTCCACACTGGTGTGTTGATGTCGCCTTCCACAAACTCCACCCATACCTGGGCCTCGTTTTCCGGAATCACAAAAAAACCGGTGTGCAGGCACGGTTTGGCGCGCACTTGCAGAGGCCGCTGTTGCCCGTCGTTGTCCGGGTCTTCTTCCAGGATGCCGGGGATCTGGACCTTCAACTCGCCGCGATGGTCGCCGTAGTCGTCCTGATCTTCCGGCACCGTGTTCTCCAGAACCAGGGCCGGGTATTTACCAAAATATCTTCGAGGGGTATCGCCGCCGGTGGCCGGCGTTGTGCTTTCAAACATATCTTCTCACCGCTGACACTGAATTTCGACCTGATAACCCTGCCGGTCGAGTACATGACGCACATGGGACAGGTACCAAAGCCCGGAAAAACGTCCGCCCACGTCATCGATGCGGATGTTGGCCTGGGCGCGAATACGATGGTTGCCCAGGGTGGTGCCGCTGCCGCGCATGCCGTGGACGCTGGTGGCGAACCGGTTTTCAGCCCGAGTATCCAAGTCTTCCTGGGACGTGAAACCGGGGGTTGCTTCGCGCTCTTCACTGCCGAGTTCTTCACGCAGATCCGTCCGGATTTGTTCGGCTTCGCCCCAAAGCGCCTGGAGTTGGTCGGCCCGGTCGGGCTCCTCGGCGCCGAAGGCGGCCATGTTTTCATCGAAAAAATTATCTTCGGTATCACCCACGTCTTCAACCTCGGCCGTGGTGGCTTCGGTGGCTTCGCCGGTGGCGTAATCGATGCCGGAGAAAACGCGGGGCAACTGGATGTCGCTCACGGCCGCGCCGGCCTGGAAACTGACCAACCGGCCGGCGGCGTTGCACCGTCCGTGGTAGAGGGAAACTTCGGGCTCGGCCTCCATGATCGTGCGCTGGGCGGTAAAGTAAAAGGTTTCATCGTCCTCTTCGGTGAGCACGTACATTTGCGCCCCGTAGGTATTGGCCAGACGAAGTAAAAACGCCAGATCGGTTTCGTCCTGCTGCCGGATGCCGTTGTCGCTAAAGGCGGGATCGCCCACCAGTTCGACTTCGATATTGCTGAAGTAGGCCTCGGCAACCTGATTGACCAGATCGGAGAGGCTCATGTCGGTAAAAGCCCGGTTGCGTTTGCGCAACCCCATGGCCATGCTTTTATCATACGCGGTGAGTTTCAACGTGGGCACACCCGAAGCGGGCAGATCGCTTTCCACTTTATAAATCCGCCCCCGGAAGATGATCGAATGGTCGTCGTCGGAGCCGATGTCCACCTCGGCCTCCATCCCTTCCTGCAGGGCATGGCCCAGCACTTTGTAAGGGTCGCTGAGCTCCACGCTGAGTTTATCCGGCTTGCCGCCCTCTTCCTCAAGGCTCAGTGACGTCAAGTCGTGCGACAGGTCATAGGCCGCGCTGCCTGCGGTCACCGAGACACGGTAGTAAAGATCGCCCGACACCGGCTACCTCCGCGGCGTGCGCGTGGCCACGCGTATGGGGGGAATCACCAGTATGTCGCCGGCCTGCCAGTCCCAGGGAAATTTGGCCGGGTTGGCGTCGGCGATGCGCCACCACAACTCTTCACGGCCGTAGTATTTTTTGGCCAGTTGGTCGAGGGTCTCGTTGCCCACCACTTCATGCAGCAGGCTGTCCGGATATTCTTCCGGCACGGTGGTCAACCGTTGGGTCTGGCTCACCTTGCCGCCGGTCTCGATCAGGCTCTGCTTGTGGTAGCGGGAATAAATCGATGTGGTCATGGTGTTTTCCTGTTAGTGTCCATCCGGAAATAGCATCTTTTGGCCCAGGCCGGCGTTCTCACGAATTTAAAATAATGGCGTAGCCATTCATGTTCTTGCGACGTAGCAAGGCTACGCCTGCGGTTTCAAATTCGCTGCGGCCTTGGCCTGAACCAAAATCTAC
>JANQIE010000156.1 GCA_028282295.1 Desulfobacterales bacterium
AATGAACTCAGCGAGGAAAATGACCACCCGAACGCTCAAAAAATCGAAGAAACCGGTCAAGCGACCGATGCAGCCCAGGCCGGTGATGTGGTCGACGGTGCCGACGGCGCCCAGGCCGATGACGTACTCGGCCCGGACGGCAAACCGGTCACCCCGGCGCTTCAGGGCACGGACGCGGCCGCCGAACCGCCCAAGGCCCGCTGGGAAAACGCCAGGCTGCAGGACGACGAGCTTGGGCCCGACGGCGCGTGGCCCGACGGCACCACCGATGCTGTTATCGCGGTGCGCGATAAAAAACTGCCGGTTAAGCAACTGCCCGACGGCACGCACGCGGTCGAAGCCAAGGGGCTGGCCCGGTCCAGCGAGGGCAAATGGCGCGTGGCCAAGGAAGGCAACCGGCTGCGCCCCATCGACCCGCACGGCAAGCCGATCGATGGCTATATCGTGGTCTCGCGCAAGCAAAAAGAGGGGGATGGCTATGACTACTTTATCTCCTTCAGGGCCAAGGGAGGTGGAAACGGTCCATCGCATGCCAGTGATCCGTTTGCTGACCCGACGACGCTCGATGACTATGTCAGAGACTATTATGATCCGTTTGTATACGGCAGGAATAAGGGCAATATCCCCGCGCCTCTTCAGGAATCTGCAGATGCCCGAGCAATAAAGCAATTTATATCAGACCTTGAAACTAAAGCCGGTGTTGACATTCGTTACCAGAAACTCGGACCGGACCATGGCAAAACACTTCTGAAGTTGATAGAAAAAATGAATGCGATGGTTGATCATTTTCCCAACGACTTTCTATCCTTGGAAGATAAGTCCAAAATAATTGACATTTTGGAACGTGCGGACGGACTTTTCAAAAATCCACCCGGAGGAGGGAATTCGCAGCGGTTGATCCACACAGTCCAGGAATTGAAACTTTATAATTTAACCAATATCGTGCCGAAAAAAACTGACGGAAAACCTATGCCTTTCGAAATGGTAATCGATATATTGCAAAGTTTGACATCGTCTAGTGAGCAAACTCAAAAGAGAGAATATCAGGCCTTTTTACGTATGATTGATGACCAGGACCTTTACTTTCCCGCATTTAAACAATTCAGCAATCAACTGGAGGTTGATTTTATTGACAACTTTAAAAAAGACCCAGAGCTACGGCGTTTATTTGAACTTTTGCATACTGCGCAAAATACAAACGAAAATTTAAAAACAACAGCCACGGCAGTAGCTGTTCGAATGAACGGTCTTTTGGACGACATCTTGAAAAGATCTCTCAAGGCTGCCGGACTGCCTGATCCCGCCCTGGTCAATATGGATCACCCAATTATACGGCGAACGACATTTAGTTCACGCGCAGAGGATGATTTGGGGGGATTCAAACCTCGGAGTCGTTATATGGATATTTCAGAAGATCTTATGCGCGACAATAATCAGTTGATCTCTACACTTGTTCATGAATCCAGGCATGCTGTTCAAAAGTACCTAAGAGATTATTCAGATGCGGTTGCGGATATCATTCGCAGGCGAGGCCAGGCGGATCCCCGTATCACTGCCGCTGAATACAGTGACATATTTAATGCGATTTATGATCAGACCCGCTTAATTCAACAGGAATATGGCCGGGGCGGTTGCAATGCGACAGAAATAATAGAAGAATTTTTAGAAAGCCAATACCTTGTAAAAGGCGATATAGGTGGCAAAAACTATGATGAAGTTAAAAACGCCCTGGAACAGATATTTTACGTGACACAGCCGGATGAATTGGATGCTTATTTAACAGAGGCTAGGTTTATGGCACATCAATAATTTGAAATGAGTAAATGTTGAAACCCTTGCACAACAGTATTTGTCTTTCCGATTTTACTTTTGAACTGATGTAAAACCGGAAATTACGAAAGGCTGGGAAAATGGCAACAGTCGATAAAGCCGGCAGTGGCAGCGCAACCGGCACCCCCTCCAAGAGCGCCGGCGACAAAGAAAAATCAAAAGGGACGCCGTCGGCATCATCCCGATCCACGTCCCCATCATCCCAACCAACAAAGGAAGAT
>JANQIE010000166.1 GCA_028282295.1 Desulfobacterales bacterium
TGTGTCCATCCGGAAATGGTAGATTTTGGCTCAGGCCAAGGCCGCAGCGAATTTGAAACCGCAGGCGTAGCCCTGCTACGTCGCAAGAACATGAATGGCTACGCCATTATTTCAAATTCGTGAGAACGCCGGCCTGGGCCAAAAGATGCCATTTCCGGATGGACACTGGCTTGCATGCTACTGATTGCCCAGCCCATTGTTTTGACCGCAATCCGGGCATTGCCAGGTTATCCCGTTACAGGAAAGTCCCCAAAAATTTTCTTCCATGCAGTCCTGGCAGATGTTGAAGCCGCAACGGCAGCGCCAGCAAAACCGGAAAGTATGGCCGCAAAGGTGACAGGTATGGTTTTGGGACCGGCGCCGTTTGCGACGGCGGGATGAGATGTCGTTTTTCATGGTTCGTGTTGCGCTGCTTATGAGAACTTGTCGTATTAAAATTAAGATGATAGGAAAAGTGAACGCTTATCGCCCGTAACGGCCGTTTGCCGGTCAACTGGTGCGGCAACCACCTTTATTGCAACCAAGCCGGGCTGTCAACCGGGCACTTGCCCTCAAACCAAAGAAAGCATATCCGACTATGTCGAAACCCAGAAAACTATACCTGATCGACGGCACCGCCTACATTCATCGCGCTTACCATGCCATTCGCAATCTGTCCAATTCCGAAGGGCTGCCCACCAACGCTATTTTCGGCTTCACGCGCATGTTGCTCAAACTGATGGAGGACCGCCGCCCCGAGTATGCGGCCATGTTTTTTGACGCCAAGGGCCCGACCTTCCGTCACCAGATTTATGATGACTACAAAGCCAACCGGCCGCCCATGCCCGATGATATGCGGGTGCAACTGCCATATATCAAACAGATCACCGCCGGTTTTAACCTGCCGGTGTTCGAAATGGCCGGTTACGAAGCCGACGATCTGATCGGCACCCTGGCCCGTCTGGCCGAAGCGGCCGGCTTTGACGTGGTCATGGTCACCGGCGACAAGGATTTTAAACAACTGGTCACCCAACGCGCCGTGATCTGGGACCCGATGAAAGAAGTAACCATCGATTACGAGGCAATCAAGCAAACCGAAGGCGTTGCGCCTGAGCAGTTGATCGATGCGATGGGCCTTGCCGGCGACTCGGTGGACAACATCCCCGGCGTGCCGGGTATCGGCATGAAAACCGCCCTCAAATTGATCCTGGAGTTTGGCGGTCTGGATCAAATCTATGCACAAGTCGACACCATCACCCGTAAAAAACAGAAGGAAAATCTGATCACCTACAAAGACCAGGCCTATTTGAGCCGCAAACTGGTCACCATCGATACCCGGGCGCCGATTCAGTTCGAGCCGGATGCCGTGAAGGTTGCTGCGCCAAATGCCGACGAACTGGCCCGCCTGTTCAAGGAACTCGAATTTCGTCAGTTGCAACAACAGTTTCCGGCGCAAACCGCAAAACGGGTCAAGGATTACCAGGCGGTGATGGATCGATCCGCTCTGGATGCACTGGTTGCGACCCTGCAGGCGGCCGGCCGGATCGCCCTGGACACCGAGACCACCTCCCAGAATCCCTTGCTGGCCAAACTGGTTGGATTGTCGTTCGCCGTCAAACCGGATCAGGCGTTTTATATTCCCGTGGCACACAATTACTTAGGGGTTCCGGCCCAATTGAAGCTCAAGGATGTGTTGGCGGCCCTGGCGCCGATTCTGGAAAATCCGGCGGTCGAAAAGGTCGGGCAGAACATCAAATACGATTGGATCGTCCTGAAGCGACATGGCGTGGTCTTGCAAGGCGTCACCGAAGACACCATGCTGGCGTCTTATCTGATCAATCCCAACAAACGGGCCCATAGCCTGGACCGGATTGCCCAGGACTACCTTGACCATAAAACCATCACCTACGCGGAGGTGGCGGGCAAGGGCCGCCAACAGCTCAACTTTGCCCAGGTCCCGCTGGAAACGGCGGTGCCGTATGCCTGCGAGGACGCCGATATCACTCTCGCGGCGCGCAATGTCCTGATGCCCGATTTAAGGCAAAAGCAACTGCAGCGCCTGTTCAACGACGTGGAAATGCCGCTGGTGCCGGCGCTCATGGCCATGGAGATGCAGGGGATCCAGGTGGATAAAAAACGCCTGTATGCGCTGTCGGTGGCCTTTGCCGACCAGATGGCGCAATTGGAGGAGGACATTTACGCCCTGGCCGACGAACGTTTCAACGTCAAATCCTCCCAGCAACTGGGCCGGATCCTGTTTGAAAAACTCAAATTGCCGGTGCAAAAGAAAACCCGCAAAAAAACCGGTTACTCCACGGATGTGGATGTCCTGACAGCCTTGAGCACGCAACACGAACTGCCCGCACTGGTGCTGCGGCACCGCACCTTGGCCAAGCTCAAATCGACCTATGCCGATGCCCTGATGGACCTGATCAATCCCGAAACCGGGCGGATTCATACGTCGTTTAACCAGACCGTCGCCGCCACCGGCCGGCTGAGCAGTTCCGATCCCAATTTGCAAAACATACCGATTCGCACCGCCGAGGGCCGCCAGATCCGGCAGGCCTTTATCCCCCGTGAAGGCTGGCAATTACTCAGCGCCGATTATTCGCAGATTGAATTGCGGCTTCTGGCCCACTGCTCCAACGATGAACGGCTTCTGGATGCCTTTCGGACCGATGCCGATATCCATGCCCGCACCGCCGCCGAAGTGTTCCAGGCCGGTCCCGACATGATCGACGCGGAACTGCGCCGTCAAGCCAAAATCATCAATTTCGGCATCATTTACGGGATGGGACCTTTCAGCCTGGCCAAAGAACTGGGCATCAGCACCCAAATGGCCCGCACCTATATCGACCATTATTTTGCCCGCTACCAGGGCGTCAAGGCGTTCATCGATCACACTATTGAAACGGCGCGGCAAGACCGTCAGATCAAAACCCTGCTGGGCCGCATTCGGCAACTGCCCGATATCAACAGCCGCAATTTCAATGTCCGCTCCTTTGCCGAGCGGATCGCCGTCAACACCCCCATCCAGGGGTCGGCCGCCGATTTGATGAAGATCGCCATCATCCGGGTCCATGACGCCCTGCATGCCGCCAACATGCAGACCGCCATGCTGCTGACCGTGCATGACGAACTGGTCTTTGAAGTGCCGCCGGAGGAATTGGACGCGCTGGCGGCGCTGGTCCGCACCACCATGGAGTCGGTGTGGGAGTTGAACGTGCCGCTGAAAGTGAATGTGCAGTGGGGGGAGAATTGGGATGAAGCGCATTAGCGATCGGAAAATGAAATTGGAAACTTGAAAGGAGGACGTTTTGATCGATATCAAAAAAATCCTTTTACCGGTCGACGGTTCCGAGCACTCTCAACGGGCGACTGATTTTGCCCTTTCGCTGGCACACCGGATGGGTAGTGAAATTCTGTTGATTTACTGCCATCGCCGGTTTCCGACCATGCTGGGGGAACCGTACCTGCAAAATGCCGTCAGCAGTATTTTGCAGAATGCGGGTGAACTGCTGGCCCCGTTTGCAGCGCAACTTGCCGCTGCCAAGGTGCCGTTTGAAGACCGGGTTCTGGAAGGACCGGCGGGGCAGAAGATACCCGATGTGGCCCGTATCGAAAAATGTGACCTGGTTGTGATGGGATCACGCGGCCGGACCAATCTGGAAGGTCTGATTTTGGGCAGTGTGACTCATCGCGTGCTGCACGCCGCCCAATGTCCGGTGTTGGTGATTCGCTGAGAAGAAAAACTTGTCGGCCGTTTGCAGGACGTCTATTCCTGCGATGGTTCCAGATCGGCCAGGCCGGCCATGAAATCGTCCGTGAATTTTTCGGTGATCGCCTGCTCCCGGCCGAATTCCGAGATGTCGGTGGCCTTGTTCGCGGCCGCGCCGTACTCGACATCCCAGCCCCTTTGCTTGAGCCATGTAATTAAACGGTCGACTTTGGCGCGGTCGGTGCCGCTTCCTAGATTACCCTCGGCGATAAAAAATTTCATAGGCTGTTTCCTGTCTGCTTGGTCGATATGGGACGGTTGCCGTATCAGGCCACGTCCGGCGGGGTTGGATCGGTTTTTTGCGAAAAACACTCCTTACGCTTGAGATCGTTTTTCAGATAGTCATACAAACGGCCGGTGTAGGCACATTGAATCACCTCACGAATTTTGGTGACCAGATACTCGCACGTATCGCCTTCGCCGTCCTGTTTGAGCCTGAAAGCGATCAGGCGTTGCAGCTTTTTGTCATTGCGGTCCTTGTCCGGCACCATGCGCATGACCCTCTGAAAAACCATTTTAAAAGGGCCTTCCTGTTCTTCTATCTCGATAATTTTCTTTGGGGACATCGTAGACCTCTCAAGAGGTAAAAACTGTGTAACATTAACCTAATTGCTCCTGGCGAAATCGCAACCGGGCCGCAACGGCATAATTTGAGGGGCTGTGAGGATCAAGAAGCAGGCGGCGTCATCCCCCCCCCTCGTGCCGGTTATTCGAATTTCTCAGACGAACACGCACTTAACGGCTGTCCGGGGCCGAACCTGCGGTATTTTGAGGCGTGCCTTGCGTTCCGTTTTTTTTGGCGGACGCCTCCACCGTCGCATAGATACTTTTGAACGCTTCATGAAAACCGGTTGGTGAGATGCGGCCGGCCTCGATAAACTTCACCACGATTTCCTTGGTCGCTCGTAAAATTTGTTCATCAAGCGAAGCCATCTGGTTGTCCTTTCATAAAAATAATAATAATTTTAATCCGTTAACAAAATATTGCCCCAGTGTCAATATCCTGCCGAGTGTTTGTGGTGCAGGAATACGGTCCGCAATGCAAGCCCGGAATTGACACAGGTTCCAATTTTAACTATTAACGGTGACTGTTCGACGAATCGGCACGGCCGGTCGTTATTTATCTTCAGTTTATTTGAGGTTGCGCGGAAGTTAGCCGGTGCCCATCCGGAAATAGCCGGGCATCCTTCGGGGGCACAGGAGTAATCGATGCAATCAAATACACAACCGCGAGCAAGCAACCTGCCATCAGGGCTTTTATACGGCATCGTCCTGGTTCTGGTTCTGATGCTGCTCACCGGCTGCGGCCGGATGGCGTCGCTCAAACGCAAGACCAACCAGGCCATTCGCAACTACCGGATTTCCGACTCACGCTATGCCAAAACCGCTGTTGTATTGCCGTTTACGAATACCAGCTATATTTCCGGCGAGGCGTTTGAAAAGGCATTCTTCAATGATTTTGGTGAACGTCTTGAACAACGGTGCGCCAAACACCGGTTGATCATGCCCGATGATACCCAATTTCCGGCTGAATTAACCCTGCTGCCGCGATTGCAGTCCGGTCAGCGGGATAATTTTGCCTTGGCGCATATGGCCCGCCGGCGCGGTATCAACACGATCATCACCGGTGAACTGGTCGATATTAACTTTTTTACGGAAAACCGGGGATTGTTTTGGTACAAGGACACGCATTACTTTGTGCGCATCTTCGCCAATCTGGCCGCCCTGGATACCGACACCGGTTCCAAGTTGTTCGACCACAGCTTCGAGCGGACCCTTGAGGTGGACGAAACCGACTACGAAATGATCCAGCAAAAAAAATCGGAAGGTCTTGTCGAGATGATGAACACCCTGAGGGCCCTTGCATCCGAAATGGCCGAGGAAGGGTGCCAGGGATTGCGGACGCAACCCTGGCGCAGCTATATTGTCGGCGTCGACGGCCGGCAGGTTGTCATCGCGGCTGGCCGGCGGGCGGGCCTGAAGGTGGGCGACACACTGGATGTCTATGATTCAGGCAAGCCGATCGCCGGTATCGAGGGGCAACAGTTTTTCCTGCCGGGGCGACGCATCGGTCAGGTGAAAATTGTGACGCTCAGTGATGACAGCGCCGAGGCGCATATCGTGTCGGGCGACAACATTGAAATCGGCAGCGCGTTAAGGCCGTAAGGTGTTGCGCGCTTTCCGGCCGCCGGTCGAGATTTCCGGATGGGTGCTATAGTCCAGCGACAGCCTGCAACTGGGCGAACCGGTCAATCAACGCCGTTGCCTGCGCGTGTGTTTCAATCCGGGTGGCATCCTTGCGAAAACGGCTGCTGTGACGCATCCCCTTCACAAACCAGGGCAAACGGCTGCGCAGCATGCGGCAGGCGTGCAGTTCCCCGAAATAGGCCACCGTATCGGCGACATACCGGCGCATCAGCCCAAAGTGTTTTTGCAGATCGACTGCAGGGGGACTGCCGCCGGCCAGACGGGCGATAATCGCCTCAAACAGCAGCGGATTGCCGATAGCGGCCCTGCCCACCATGACCGCATCACAGCCGGTTTCGCGCATCATCCGCTGCGCATCTGCGGCGCACGTGATATCGCCGTTGCCGATCACCGGTATGGTCAATTGCTGTTTTAACGCTTTGATCTGCCGCCAATCCGCATACCCCCCAAAACCCTGCGTGGCCGTGCGCGGGTGCATGGCAATGGCATTGATCCCGCAATCCTGGGCAACCCGGGCAATCAAGGCGGCATCGTCGCCGCTGTTGTCCCAGCCGGTGCGGATTTTAATGGTCAGGGGGATCGTGATCGCTGCCCGTACCGCCTTCAAAACAGCCCCGGCGGTGTCCGGATTGCGCATGAGTGCCGAACCGGAACCGCTTTTCAGGATTTTTCTGACCGAACAACCAAAATTGATATCCAGGATGTCGGCGCCGCGTTGGGCCACAATGCGAGCCGCTTCGGCCATGATGGCCGGGTCCGATCCGAAAATCTGAACCGCCAGCGGTCTTTCCTTTGGATCGCTGTTGAGCAGCGCATGAGTTTTTTTAGCGCCGTAAACCAGGCCGTTGGCGCTGATCATCTCCGAGCAGACCAGGGCGCAACCGGCCTCTTTGACCAACAACCGGAAGGGCAGGTTGGTGATGCCGGCCAAGGGCGCCATGACCGTGGGATTGTCGAGGGTGATCGATCCGATTTTCATTTGGCCGATTTCCATTTGGGTGCGCTCATTGCCGGGCGGCCGTTGCAGGCAGGCCCCGGTTTCGTGGCCGGTGACGCCGGATTGGCGTAGCAAAACAAACAGTCATGATAACAAGGGTGCAGGTGATACGAGCCGATGTCCACCGATATCCGGCATCCGCAACCGGCTTTGACGCGTTGGCCCGTGTCGCGTCCGGTGCTGATATCACCGGTCCCTGACAAGCGAATCAAACGCGCATTGTCGATGCAAGCGGCGGATTTGACCGTTGAATGCGGTCCCAGCGCGTCCACCAGCACCTTTTCGCAGCACAAGGCTAACCCTATTTTGTGAGGGGCCAGCACTTTTTCCATTCTCAAAACAATCGCCTGTCGTTCCCGGGGGGTAAAGTCCATCCATTCCAGGTCCGCAAGGGCTTGCACGCGTTTATCGATTTTGGCGTAGCGGTCCATAAAACTGGTAATGCATGTTCGAATACCGCAGGCAGCGGCATGCCGGGCAATGGTTTCAAAATCGGTGCGGTTGTCGACCACCGCGCCGCCGCCCGTGCGATACCGGCACAACGGATCAAAACGCCAGAAAATTCGTTCCGGTCCGAACAGCCGGCTCAGGGCCGTCATCTGCTCAAGGCGCTTGTTTAGAGGGGGTACATGCGGCTCCAGCCGCCGGTCTTGTGAATTGAGGGTAAAGTTAAAGAAAAGATGATACCCGGCTTCAATCATTTTTTGGCCGTACTGTTTGCGTAGAAACGGACCGAAGTTTTTGGACCAGAACACCACGCTGTGTACATGTCCGGTATCGGCCGGAACCCGGCGGACCTTGCGATTATAGGGATTGACGACGTCGAAGGCGCCGCGTTGCAATTGCGCCATGAACCAATTCATATAAAACGCCGGAATATCGGTTCGGCGTGATGCCGACAGGACGATTCGATTGTTGGCCGGGGCAGGGGGCATAGGGGGCATGACGGGCAGGTTAAGATAAATCAGGCATATTCGCAAAACCGGCTGTGCGCAAGCGACACACATGTTGAATTAAGAATGAAGAATTTGAAATTGAGAATTTAAGGTATACTGTCATTTAAAAAACAATCTCCATTCACAATCCTTAATTTTCCTTCATTTTTAATTCTTAATTTCCAATTCTTAACTCTCAACGTTGCCGGCCTGGCGTGTCAGGAATCCTTTTTTTTCATATCGGTCAGGGAGATGACCTTACCGGGTTTTTGGGGCGGTTTTTCCGGTTCGGCATCCTCGTCCTCTTCTTCGGCCGACGGTGTCACCGGACTGACCACCAGTTCCAGCCGCATCTTCTTGCCGCCCATGGTGAATTCCTCGCCTTCAATATAAACATCGCGCAAAATCCAGGTTACGACCTGCAAGGGGACTTGCAACAGCAGCAGCGTTACGTGGTACCAACCGGGCTTGTGATCGGGGACGATTTGCTCAACACGGGCGTAGCTCATCGGCTGATCTTCGTAATGGATTAATACCAAATCGTTTTCTACAGTCATTTCAATTAGATCCTTGTTGTTATGAAGTCGGGGCGATTATGGCATAAATGCGCCGGCATGTAAAGAACGGCGGTGAGTTGTCAATAGAGCGGGTATCTGAAACAGGCGCACAAAAACAAAACCATCACCGGTTAAGGGTTTACGCACACGAAATTCAGGGGTTTTGACCCCTGATTTCAGGAATTCCCTGATTTACAATCCGGTTTGCATTTCATATTACAATCACACATGAGCGGCTATTCGGTCATGGATTTTTGTATGTGAAGCAGACAGGACGATCGCTTCCATGCAAAAAAGCATTAGGGCCGCGGAAAAAATAAAATGTCCCAAAGTACGTTCGTATTTGGGGGATTTTATTTTTTCCGAAGT
>JANQIE010000167.1 GCA_028282295.1 Desulfobacterales bacterium
ATCTTTTGGCCCCTGGCGGCGTTCTCACATTTTTAAAATCCTCGACATAGCCTGCTATGCCTGCGGTTTTAAAAATGCTCGGGCCTTGCCAGGAACCAAAATCTACTATTTGCGGATGGACACTAACTTAAAAGTTTCGTGAAACAAAAAGGAATAGAAATGTCTTTTACGCCTTCAAAAAAATATTTGGTTATTACGCCATGCCGTGACGAAGCCAAGTACATTCAGACTACTATCGACACAATGGTTGCGCAGACAACTTTACCAGCATGTTGGGTAATCGTAGATGATGGTTCTACCGATGCCACTCCTGATATACTTAAGGCGGCGGCTGCCAAGTTTCCTTTTATCAAGATTATTCACAGAAAAGACAGGGGCGCGCGAGCAGTCGGGCCAGGCGTGATTGAAGCCTTTAATGCGGGTATGGAATCCGTTGATTTGGACGATTATGATTTTTTATGTAAATTGGATGGCGATTTGGGTTTGCCTCCAAAATACTTTGAGACCTTAATCAATTATATGGAAAAAGATCCGTTGCTTGGGAACCTGTCCGGGAAGACTTATATACAAAACGGATCACGAGAGTGGGTTTCAGAGCGAATGGGAGATGAAAATGCTATTGGCGCCTCCAAGTTTTATCGCGTGGCGTGCTTTAAGGATATTGGTGGATTTGTTAGGCGGGCCAGCTGGGATGGTATCGACGGGCATCGATGCCGATTGAAAGGATGGATTGCGGGTTCTTACGACGAAGAAGATTTGCGTTTAAAACATTACAGACCGCAAGGGAGCAGCCAAAAAGGGGTCTGGACAGGACGATTGCGCTGGGGACGTGGGAAGTATTTTATGGGCTCATCTTTCATATACGTTTTAGCTGCCTCGATATTCCGCATGTTTGAATATCCAATATTTGTTGGTGGTATCGGGATTCTGTGCGGCTATATTTCCGCAATGTTAGAACAAGGCGATCGATACGGAGACACCGCCTATTTAAGATTTTTTAGACGATATGAACTCAGCTCTTTGCTTATTGGTAAAAAAAGGACTTTAAGGAATCATAATAAAAAAATACGTGAGAGAGCATTGCGATTGTCAGATTATCGGTTAGCTTAGGGCGAGCTTTTAATCTGGAATAGAGGTGAATTGCTTGAGACTAAGGAATAAAAAAGCAAAGATACTGGCAGTTTCTTCCGGTGGAGGCCACTGGATCGAACTTATACGATTAAGCCCCGCGTTCCAGGATAACTGCACGATATACGTCACAGTTAATGAATCTTACCAAACATATTTAGATGGGGACCGGAACACAAGATTTTACTGTGTTGGCGATGTTACGCGGTGGAACAAAATAAAATGGATGCTGACAGCTTTCCAAATTCTATGGATACTAATAAAAGAGAGGCCTACCTGTGTGATTTCAACTGGCGCCTTGCCTGGGTATATGGCTTTGCGGCTGGGAAAACTATTGGGCGCTAATACTATTTGGGTGGACAGTATCGCTAACGTTGAAGAATTGTCCGAATCAGGGCGACGTATAGGTAATCATGCTGATTTGTGGTTAACGCAATGGCAGCATCTTGCCAAACCTGAAGGCCCAGAATTCAGAGGCAGTGTCATATGATCTTTGTAACTGTCGGCCATCAAATGCCTTTTGACCGCTTGGTGCGCACAGTCGATGAGTGGGCGGGTGATACCGGGCGAAGTGATATTTTCGCACAAATCGGAGATACTGTATTCCAGCCCCGATTTATTTCTTATGATCACAGGCTTGCGCCGAAAAAATTCAACCAATGTATTGAAAAAGCAGACGCTATAATTGCGCATGCCGGAACCGGGACCATATTAACCGCGTTGGAAATGGGTAAACCCATCCTGGTAATGCCGCGACGCGCCAAGCTACTTGAAACAAGAAATGATCACCAAGTTGCAACCGCAAGGTATTTCCGCGAAATTGGAAAGACAACTGTTGCAATGAATGAAAATGAGTTACGCAGTATCTTGGATGATATAAAGACCTTGAAATCAAACGATCTGATATCGTCTCATGCATCTACTGACTTAATAAGTGCTATTAAAAATTTCATCATCGAAAACAATAAATAGCACCGTATTTTTGGCGGTAAGGTTGCTCGCTATAGAGTTGACCTAAATGATACGGGATGTGCACTTTTGGACAACCTTATATTTTTTGTTTGCCTAACAAGTTGTTCGCACTGCCCCATACAACCCCCACATTGAATTTGATACTAAGGGCTTGCGCAAAAAATAATTTCACAAGATCGGCAAAGTTAGCGCTCAAGCAGCATGGCATTCATATTGCTTTGTTAAAAGAAAACTTGGTTGCGAAATAGCGTAAAATCTGGAATGGCTGTTTTTAAGAACGGGAGCTTGTTGCTTGATCGCACTGTTTTCTGTCAAATCACACTGCATAGTACCAACAATAAAATTTAGCATTTCAATTATAGTGTTTTGCGCAAAAAATGTACATTAATGTGCAAAAAGCGTTCGCTAAATCATAAAAAACACTTTAGTGAAAGGTGGTCGGCGTTTCTAATTGCCGGATCAATATTTCGAGGGGTAGGTCCAAATAAATCAAACGTTTCGTGATAAATATGCGGAAGTAAAGGAGACTGTAATGATGGCAATGATGTTTAAAAACAATATGCGTTTATTGTTCGTGGCCATAATTGGAGTGCTACTAACACCAGCGTTCATTATTGCTGAAAATATCAATCTACCTAAAAGTGCAAATGGTTGGACAGTCTTTACGCCATCAACCGATAGCCGAATATTATATGTTTCCGCATCAGGAGATGATAGAACAGCGAGGTTCTATAATCTTCGAGACTCCGAAATTGGTAATGATCCGTTTAACCCTGATGGGGCCATACGGGCTTATGCGTCCTATGCCGCCGCATACGCTGCGACTCGAAATGGCTATCCGGATTGGATTCTTTTCAAAAGAGGCGAAGAGTTTGTTGACACTATCGGCAGTCGCATTCGCAGTGGGCGAGGGGCAAGCGAACCCTTTCTCGTGGGTTCTTATGGCGCCTCGGGGCTTAGCCCCATTGTTAAAACCGGTATAAATCAGGCGTTAAGGGTCAATGATACAACCAGGTATTTTGCAATATCCGGTATTGATTTTTATGCCAACACACGAGATCCTCGCGGTGCGGATTACCGCGGTAATGCAGGTGGCACGGGCTTTACTCTTTTGACAGGCTCGGGGCAGAATATATCCGGCGTCCTTTTCGAAGGGTGCAAGTTTCGCTTTTACAATGGAAACGACATTCAAATTTATGCAGGCACTTTTATTGGAGACATTATCATAAGGCGTTGTCTAATTGCCGATAATTATTCTGAAACCCATCATTCACAGGGCCTATATGCGAACCGGGTGGATGGGATTGTGCTGGAGGAAAATATCTTCATTCATAATGGATGGTACATTCAGAGTAGAAATGGGGATAACAACCCTGCCGGAGGGCAGGCGACGATGTTTAATCACAATATTTATTTTTCCGGCACTCGAAATGTTAGTCTTAAAGAAAACCTTTTCATTGAACCATCCCAATCGCACAATAAGTTCACAAATCCATACTCAGCGGACTATGTGGATAATATCAATATTACCAACAATCTTTACTTGGGTGGTGAAGTTGGTATTAGTATGGGACACAATTACCAATCAACACCGTGGCGTGTTAACAACGTTAACATCACGGACAATGTGATGTCCAACCTTGGGATGTCTAATCCAACCCGGCATGGAATTTCCTGGGGGTACTATATTTCAGGCCTTGATGTCGCCAATATTACCGGGAACTTATTAATTAATCAAAAAGAGACTTCCGGAATCAATAACGTTGAAGGATTCTACATCGAGAATGATATTCGACATACCGTAATATCGAATAACGTAATCTACAACACTATAAATGGACGCGGTTTGCGGATCAGGCCGGAAGCATCGGGTTCAAGTAATATCTCCTTCAGAAACAACAAGATACAGATCCCAACCGCTTCGGGTTATACTATTATGGCTGACCATGCGACTTCTAATATATGGAATTGTAGCGGGAATAGCTACTTTAGTGATAAGGCGGATGGCCGGAGGGTTAGATACAACGGACGTGAAATGAGTTTTTCTACGTGGTTTTCTTCGAGTGGCGATAGCTCATTTTTTGAAAGATACGCGTTTGCAGATACGACAAGAGATGTCGACACCTATCAACAATATCTGGGTGGGGCCGCTTCGGTCGATTCGTTTATTTCAGCATGTCGATCACAGGATCGATATCGCTGGAACGACAATTACGCCGCCGATAGGGTTAATAGTTGGATCAGGGATGGGTTTTCATCAGAGACATCAGAAAACTCCTCCCCGCCTTCTGAAGAGGACGAGGTGTTAAGTCCCCCGTTGAATTTAAGGATTGTAGAATAATTAAGGGCTCGCGCAAAAATGTGAAATTATTTTTGCGCGAGCCCTAAGCTACCATACAAAAGGCCTCTTTTGTTCGATCATTCAACCGAACGAAGCGGCCCCAAATACGAACGTAAGTGGTTTTCGAAATTTTGCGATAATAAGCGAGCGTAACCGAATCGGTTGGCCGGAACGTTTTTGCGGATCTAACAACCCCAGCCTAAACAAAATGAGGCCCTCCCATTTGTGGCCGATTCTGGCGAAAGCCAGGGTCCTTACCGGTCCACAGCGATAATTCCATATTTATTTTTTCGTAAGCCCTTAGCTGGTGCCCATCCGGAAATAGTAAATTTTGGTTCCTGGCAAGGCCCGAGCATTTTTAAAACCGCAGGCATAGCGCGCTATGTCGAGGATTTTAAAAATGCGAGAACGCCGCCGGGGGCCAAAAGATGCCATTTCCGGATGGGTACTAGCTGGTGCCCATTCGGACACTGATTTTTGGCCTGCCATTAAAACGTTACCAATACGCCACTCCTGGTATCAATTACAGATTTTGGTGCCATCCATTTTTTAACAACGCCATCAAACGCGCAAATCCATCCACAAGGTGTGTCAATGAAATCCTTTCCTTTGTCAGGAATACAAGCATCATTCTGGATCGCCTCGAAAATGCTGGCCGATTCGCCGGCCTACAACATCGCTTCATGCGTTAAACTGGAAGGTGCACTGGATAAGGACCGGCTTCGCGACGCTTGGCGGCAGGTTTTTGAATCAGCGCAGATTTTCAAGACCTGCTTTGGTGAAGTCAACGGCCAGCCCTTGGCCCGTGTTGACGAAGATGCCGTGTATCCCTGGCAGGAGTTGGACTGTCCGGAGCGTGAGGTCTTTAAAACCTTAGCGCATCTTTGCTATGATCCCTTTGACTTGGGGGCGGCGCCCCTGGTCCGGGTCGCGCTTGTCCGTGTACAGGATGACTGTCATTATCTTTTCATTGCGCAGCATCATTTGATTACGGACCTTGATTCGAAGGAAAAACTAGGCGTTTTAATCAGTGACGTTTATAATCGCAAACAAACAGAGTTTCCAACCTCGCCATATTCGTCCTTTGTGGAAACTGAAACCGACTTTCTCGACGGTGCCGGTGCGCAAAAACATTTTAAGTATTGGCAGGACAAAATGGATGCGTTTCCCGGTGTGCTTGATTTGCCGTGTGAAAAGCCGGCCCGCACGTTTTTCAAGGGCAAGGGTGATAGCGTTGCATGGCGCCTGCCGGCGCCCATCTATGAAATGCTTACCAAGAAAATGGCGTCCGATAGCAAGCAACCTTTTTTGTGGCTGCTTACGGCCTATATTTTGTTTTTGGCGCGTATCAGTGGGCAGCGGAATCTTGCGGTGGGCGTACCCTTGACAAATCGGCGCTTTGACGGGGCGTCTTCTGTTTTAGGCCCGTTTGTAAATGTACTTCCCGTTTGTGTCGCCATCGATGAAAACGACACGTTCGAAGCGCTTTACACTGCCGTACGCAAGGAAATGCTGCTAAACCATCGCTACCAGGAGATCCCTTTCTTCAAGATTGCCGGCTTTTCGAAATCAAAAAGAGAGCCACACCGACCGAATATCATCCAGGCCGGATTTACCTCGGAGCCATTGCTGCAGTTGGATCTAAATAATTTGAAATGCACCGCTGTGGCGATTAAAAAATATGGCGCCCAGTTGGATTTATTCTTTACCTACTGGCCGACGGCAACCGGGTTCGACGGTTATTGGGAGTATAACTCTGATCGTTTCAGCCGGGACCTCATCGACGTGTGGCAGGATGGATACAATACGTTGGTTAAAGAAACCCTGGCACAACCTGAAAAGCACGCCGATTCGTTTCGCATACTAAACCCGGCATCGGAAAAGCGAATTCATACCTCCTGGAACGCGACCACCACAACCTATCAGGCTGAATCAAACCTCGCGCGGCAATTGCAAAAGGGGTTTGCGAAGCATAGGAACGAAGTTGCCCTGATCCACGAAGAGAGGCCGATCTCATACGGTGAAATGGCGTCAATTGTAACCTGCATGAGCCGTGTGCTGTATCGTACTTACGGACAGCGCAAACATATCGCACTATTCATGGACCGTTCGCCCGAGTTGGTTTATGCGATTCACGCCGTTATTCAATCCGGCAACGTATATGTTCCCATCGGCGTTGACTGGCCCCGGGAGCGCATTCGGATGGTGCTGGATGATGTGCAACCGGTTTTGATAATTTCCGACGAAGAAAAAACCGGGCTTTTACCCCAGGTTGATATGCCTGTTGCCACAACCGGGCAACTGTTGCGGCAGGGGCGGGGCGATGGCCAAAGTGGCGATCCCGCGATAAGTATCGAGCCCGGCGATTCGGCGTACATCATATACACGAGCGGTTCCACCGGCATGCCCAAGGGCGCGGAATTACCCCATGCCGGTGTGTTGAACCGAATCCTCTGGATGCAGGACGAATATAAGCTAAGCCCCAAAGACCGGGTGTTGCAAAAAACGCCTTACACCTTTGATGTTTCGGTCTGGGAATTCATCTGGCCCTTTTTTGCGGGTGCGGCGCTGGTGATCGCGAAGCCCGAAGGGCACAAAGATCCCAGGTATCTCAGAACGCTCATCGATCAAACCGGCGTGACAGTGCTTCATTTTGTGCCTTCCATGTTGTCGGTCTTTCTGAAAACTCCGGGCGTTGAAATACTGAGTAGTATCCGCGACGTCATCTGCTCCGGCGAAGCGCTTTCCAAAAAACAGGAAAAAGAGTTTTTCAATGCGTTTAAAACGGCAAGGCTACACAATCTTTACGGCCCCACCGAAGCGTCCGTCGATGTGACCAGTTGGCAGTGCCGGCGCGATACCGGACAAACGGAGCAAACGGTTCCCATCGGCAAACCGATTGCAAATACACAGACCTATATTGTCGACAAGGCTTTCAACCTATGCCCCCCGTACGTTACCGGTGAGTTGTTGCTGGGCGGCGTGCAATTGGCCAAAGGGTACTGGAACCGCAAGCAACTTACGGCAGAAAAATTTATTCCTAACCCTTTCGGTACGGGCAAAGTCTATCGAACCGGCGATCTGGCGCGCTATCGACTCGACGGCACGATTGAGTATTTGGGTCGAACCGATTTTCAGGTAAAAATAAGGGGGCTCAGGGTAGAGTTGGGTGAAATTGAACATGCCCTCTTGCAGCACGAAGCGATACAGCAGTGTGTGGTAACGCTTTGGGAGCGGCGTCCGGGCGACAGCGCCCTGGTCGCGTATCTTGTCGCCCGGCCGCCACACGATGATTTGCAGCGCGACTTGAAAGTCTATTTACAAAAACATCTTCCCGCTTATATGATGCCATCCTGCCATGTTTTTCTGGATCGGCTGCCCATCAATCCCAATGGCAAACTGGATCGCAAGGCTCTGCCCGTACCGACACCCAACGATACACGCAGACGGGAGCAGAAATTGCCCGAAAGCGATCTCATCAAAGCCATTCGACGCTGTTGGCAATCCGTCCTGGCGAACGCCGATTTCGGCGTCGAGGATAACTTCTTTGATGTCGGTGGCGATTCACTTTCGCTCATTAAGCTGGGACAAAAACTAGAGCGGGAATTTGAAACTGAAATTGAAGTCCTTGATCTATTTCGGTATCCATCGATAAATGAAATGGTCCGCCTCGTGAACCGGGAGGCGAAGGCCACAGACACGGCGCATCGCGAGCGGGCGCAAACGCAGCGCAATAGACTGCGGGCGCTGGCGGCGCGCAGACGCGGTTAAAGGTTCTATATTGTGTGCGGTATAGTAGCGATTTTACAGAACGGCAGTAAAGCATCTAAAAAAGAGCTCGTTGTCAAAATGCTTGCGCCGCTGGAGCATCGTGGGCCGGATGAATGGGGGGTGTATGTGAATTCGCACCTGGCTCTGGGGCATGTCCGGTTGTCGATTATCGATCCGACCGGCGGTCACCAGCCGATGAATTCCTTCCGGTCCACAATTGCCTATAATGGTGAGGTCTATAATTATATTGAATTGCGCCGGGAGCTTCGGGCGCTTGGCCGGCATTTCCAAACCGATTCAGATACGGAAGTTGTGCAGCAAGCCATGGAAGAATGGGGCGTGGCGGCGTTACCAAAATTCAACGGACAATTTGCATTCCTGTTTTGGGATAAACGCAACAAACAACTCATCGCCGCGCGGGATCGCTTCGGCATCCGTCCCTTGTACTATCTGCCTTACAAGGGGGCTGTCTACTTCGCCTCGGAGATGAAAGCCTTTGACGCCCTGCCCGACTTTCGCCGCACCTGGCACCCGGACAATCTGCTAATTCACGGAGTGCTGTGGAATACCCTGGATGCCCATACCGTTTTTAAAGATGTCCAATCCCTGCCCGCCGGATGCGTTGCCGTATTTAAAGGTCAAGAAAAAGTTGATCTGCAAACCTACTATCAAATCGGGGCCTCGGCAGCGGAGGTGCCGGCTTCGTTTGATGAGGCCACCTTGCAACTAAAGGCGTTGTTGCAGGATGCCGTCAGGCTGCGGTTGCGCAGCGATGTGCCTGTGGGCTGCTATTTGAGCGGCGGCATTGACTCTTCGGTCATCACCTTGTTGTGCAAAGCAGTCAAAAAAGAACGCTTCAAAAGTTTTTCAGTTGTTTTTGATGATGAGACCTTTGACGAGTCGCACTATCAAGATGCCATGACCGCATTGATCCAGAGCGATCACCATGCGCAAACCATCGATCTCGACCATATTGACAAACATTTTCTGGACGCCGCCTACTTTTTTGAACGCCCTGTTTTTCGCACCGCACCGTTACCACTGTTTTTGCTTTCTAAAAAAGTTCGTCAGGAAGGGATCAAGGTTGTCTTGACCGGCGAGGCCGCGGATGAACTGTTTTGCGGCTATGACACATTCAAGGAGATGAAATTACTGCGAGCCTGGGAAGAAGGGGCCGGCCGTGAAGATATCCGCAAAATCCTGTTTCAGCTTTATCCCCATTTGGCGCATTACGGCGCCAAGGATAAACTGGGCTTTCTGGAAATGTACTATGAAGGGTTTCTCGGAAAAACAGGCGGCCCGTCGGCCGGGTTGGCCATCCGGATTCATAACAATCAGGTTCTGTCGAAATACCTGAATAAAGATTGGGGCGTTACGTTCCGATTGGATACTTTAGAGACCTTGGTTGAAGCGATGCTGCCGGCGAATGTTAAGCAGTGGCCCGTGTTGAGGCGTAATCAGTTTTTGGAGGTCAAAACCCTGTTGTCCGGTTACCTGCTTTCCAGCCAGGGGGACCGGATGGCCATGGCCCACAGTGTTGAAGGGCGTTTCCCCTTCCTGGATCACCGCATTGTGGACTGGGCGTTCAATTTACCCGAAACATACAAATTGAACGGTCTGCGCGAAAAGCACATCCTTAAGGAGGCGTTTGGCAGGGCGCTGCCTGCCGCCATCGTTGACCGCCCCAAGCGTCCTTACATGGCGCCGGAACTCGCGGCGTTCATTCGCAACGGCAAACCAACGGAAAAAACGGCGTATTTTCTTGATGATCAACGGATCCGCGATTACGGTCTGTTCGATCCCAAAATGGTTGCGCGGTTGTTGTTCAAGTATCGTCGCCGGGGCATCCGGGATATTGGGTACCGGGACAACATGTTGGTCTCTTTCATTCTGTCGGCGCAGATGGTGGAGTATTGGATTCGGCATCCCCAAAGCCGCCGGTTGACTGATTCGCGGCGGCAAGTTGATATTATGGAGCAATAAATTAAGGGCTCGCGCATAAAATGTGAAATTATTTTTGCGCGGGCCCTAAGGTATGGTTAGTATGGATATAAAATACGCCCTGGTTGAATTTTTGTGCAAAAATTTCATGGTTGACGAGGATGAAATCGATCTGAATGAATCGCTGATCGATCAAGGCATCATCGATTCGTTCGGTTTGGTGGAGATATCCGCTTTTTTGGAAAGTGCATACGGGATCGTAACGCAACAGGAACAGATGGTCCGGGATAACTTCGGCTCAGTGCATAAAATTGTGGCCTATGTTGAAAGGTGGCGGTCATGAGCATGGACCGGTGCACCAGATGCATCCTGTCGGGCGCGTTTCCGGGTATTTCATTTGATGAAAACGGGGTTTGCAGTTTTTGCCGTGACGAGATCATCGCCTCGACCGACGCCACCGCTGTCGATGAGGCCCGCAAACGGGTCGATGCATTGTTCAGCCAAAAAGGAGTAAGGGTCGATTACGACGCCGTCATATGTTACAGCGGCGGCAAGGATTCGACCTACACCCTGAAACAGGCGGTCGAAAAATACCGTCTCAAGGTCCTTGCCTTTACGCTTGACAACGGGTTTATCTCTCCGACGGCGTTTGCCAATATTCGCCGGGTGGTCGACAACTTAGGTGTCGATCACATTCTTTTTCGTCCCGCCAAAGCTGTTTTCAACAAGATAATCCGGACCTGCGTTTTCGAAAAGGTATATCTTCCCGGTTCCTTGCGTCGGATTTCAGCGGGATGTTATGCTTGCATTTCAATGGTGAACAATTTGGCGTTGCGTCTGGCTTTGGAAAAAAAAGCGCCTTTCATTATCGCCGGCTTCACCTTGGGGCAGATCCCGGCGAACGCGATCATTTATCAAAACAACTACCGCTTTTTGGCGGACAGCCGCAAGCGCAGCCTGGATATACTGAAAACGCAAGCGGGGCCGGAGATTGGGAAGTATTTTCTACTTCCCGATGATCTGGTCGATTCGGTTACAACCTACCCTTACACGATCAACCTCTTATGCTTGGAAGAGGTAACCGAAGAACAGATTGTCGCTGCCATTGCGCCAATTGGGTGGCAAGCACCGCAGGATGTTGACGGCTGTTCGTCAAACTGCCGCTTGAATGTTTTCAACAATTATGTCCACCGGCTCAAATTCGGTTATAGTCCGTATGAACTCGAGTTGAGCCATCTTATTCGTAACAATCTTCTTTCTCGAAGTGAAGCGTTGGAAAAAGTACGTAAACAGCCGCAGGATCAGCTTGAATCTGTTATGAGGCATCTGCAGATTACCAAAGATCAGCTTTTGCAGATCGTGCCCGTTCGGAAATAGTGGCATTTCCGGATGGACACAAGTTGACATGGCAGCATAGCAGTTAAGGAAACACATGAGTGACACATCTATCGAAGAAATTGCAATCATCGGTATGTCCGGCGCATTTCCCGGTGCCGGGAACATTGAAGCGTTTTGGCATAATCTATTAGACGCAAAGGAGTCAATCACCACCCTTGACGGTATCACCTCGAATTCGCAGTTCGGCGCATCACCCCATGACCGGGACCCGGATTTTGTAGCGCGTATCGGTTTACTGGATAAAGCCAAGTGGTTTGATCACGACTTTTTCGGTATGCGCCCCAAGGAAGCCGAGATTACCGACCCGCAGCATCGGCTTTTACTGGAGCATGCCTGGTTGGCCTTGGAAGATGCCGGCTATATTGCTGGTGAGATCGATGTGCCGGTCGGCGTTTTTGCCGGAGCGAGCGTCAATCCGCACAACGGGGCGCAACCGCGAAACGAAAGCGGGCAGCCGGCCGCCGATTTTAAAACCATGCTGGCCAATGAAAAGGATTTTTTAACAACACGGATATCGTATAAGCTCAACTTGCGCGGACCCAGCATGGATGTCCAGTCCGCATGCTCGACCAGCCTGTTGGCGGTGGCCCTGGCCTGCCAGAGTCTGCTCAACTATGGGTGCGATATGGCTCTGGCGGGTGGCGTTACCGTCGCCGGTGCGCTCAGGCACGGATATCGGTATCAGGAAGGCATGATTTTCTCGAAAAGCGGTGTTTGCCGTCCGTTTGATGACCGGGCGGACGGCACCATCTTCGGCGAGGGGGTCGGCGTTGTTTGTCTCAAAAGGCTTTCCGAGGCGGTTGCAAGTCGTGATCATATCTATGCCGTCATCAAGGCCGTCGGTGTCAATAACGACGGCTCTGAAAAAATCGGTTTCACGGCACCAGGCATTCAGGGACAATCCGATGTCATTCAACTTGCGCAGGCCATGGCAGATGTCGGCGCCGCTGATATCGGTTTTGTGGAGACGCACGGTACCGGCACCCAATTGGGGGATTCGGTGGAAATCGCCGCTTTGAAGGGCGCCTTCAACAATCAGGAGCCTCCCGTCGATACGGCATGCTATATAGGCGCGTTAAAGGCCAACATCGGGCACCTGGATGCTGCCGCCGGGATTGCATCGCTTATCAAAACGGCCCTTGTGGTAAAAGAGGGGCGCATCCCGCCGGTACTGAACTATCAGACATCCAATCCGAAACTCGGCCTTGATGCCTCACCCTTTCAGATTAACACGCAAACCGTCACGTGGCCGCAGGCAGCCAAGCCTCGCATCGCGGGGGTGAGCTGTTTTGGGATCGGCGGGACAAATGTTCACGCAATTGTCGCCGCGCCTCCGCCGCGAAGTAAAACGCCGCCGCCGGTCCGTTCGGAAATATTTCCTTTGTCGGCCAGGAGTCTTGAAGGACTGAACGCGTATCGGGATAACCTCAGACGCCATATCAGCGGGAACCGGACCGCATCACTGACGGATATCGCCTGGACGTTGCGCGAGGGGCGCAAAGCCTTTGAACACCGCGCATGCGTCGCCGCCGGATCGATTCCGGAGTTGCTTGAAAAGCTCGGCGGCGATGCCGGACCGGTCAAAACACCCGCGCAAAAAATTGTCTTTTTATTTCCCGGACAAGGGGCGCAATTTACGGGCATGGCCGCGTCATTGTACGGCCGGCGACCGGTGTTCACTCGGTGGATCGATAACGGGACCGCACTGGCGCAACCCTACTGTGAGGCCGCCCTGATCGATTTACTACTCAAAGAGGATTCCCCGGCGAGTATCAACGACACGCGGGTTGCCCAGCCATTGCTGTTTATCACCGAATATGCACTGGCGCGGGAGTTGACGGCAATCGGCGTTAAGCCGGACGCCCTTTTGGGGCATAGCTCCGGTGAATATGTGGCGGCGTGTTTGGCCGGCGTGTTCAGCTATGAAGACGCGCTGACGTTGGTGTGCAAGCGCGCCCAAATAATGCACCGGGCGCCCGAGGGCGGCATGTTGGCGGTTGCGACGGCGCCGGCAAGACTGGCTTCTTTTATGGGGCCCGCACTACATATCGCGGCGATCAACGCGGCCGATCAATGTGTTGTTGCCGGCAAACTTGATGACCTCCGGATCCTCGCCGGCAAGTTGAAAAAAGAACATGTCGATTGCTGGCACTTGAATGTCGATCGTGCGTTCCATGCGCCACTGATGTCGGCGGCTGTGCACGACTTCACAGCGGCATTGGAACCGATTCGCTTCGGCACGCCCGAAATCCCGATCGTCTCCAATGTGACCGGAGAAATACTTCCGGACGAAATTGACTGGAAGGCCCATTGGAAACAACATCTGACCGCACCGGTTCTTTTTGATGCGTGTCTGCGGTCCGTGGCAACGGACGCCACCTACTTTATCGAAGTGGGGCCCGGCTCGTCGCTGACGGCCGTGGTTCGGCAAACGCCTGCGAGGCCGTCGTGCGAATCCTATCCCGTTATGTTACCAGATCCCCAAAACCGGCAGGATCCATTCGAGAACACCGTGATGGCCATGTGGGAAGCCGGCGTGGCTTTAAATTGGCGTGTCTGGAGTGACAAGCCGGGGTACCGGGTTTCGTTGCCGGGGTATCCCTTTGTCAAGCAAAGATTTGACCTGATAACGCAAAACAACGCGACGCCTGCGCCAAGCCGGGAAAGACCCGCAGACGACCGGCCGGCGACTCATGGTGTCGAAAAAGATCGCCACGCCACGGAGCGGATTGCTAAGATTTGGGAAGCGTTTTTCGGAATTGAAAACATTGCGCCGACCCAGGATTTCTTTTCATTGGGCGGCGATTCTTTGATGGGCGTTGAACTCGTGGATTTGATGAATGATAAACTGGGGCTAAAGCTGTCTTTTCGCGAGTTGTTTTTGCACCCCACCATCAATGAACTGACCGACTATCTCCATCAAAAGACGCCTGTAACGGCAAGCCACGACTTTTCGATTCTATTTCCGGTGCAACCCAAGGGCGCCAAACCGCCGCTGTTTCTTGTCGCCGGTGCGCATGGCAATCGTTATTTCGACCCTGAAAACATGCAAAGCAGCTATGAAGAAGATTTTTTGAGCTACTTTAGCAGTCTGGTGCGCCATTTGGGGATGGACCAGCCCGTGTACGGCTTTCGCCCCAAAGGGTTGGTGTATGGTGAACAACCCCATGCGGATGTAGTCGAAATGGCGACGGCCTATGTGCAGGAACTTAAAAAAAAGCAGCCTCACGGTCCTTACTACATCGGCGGAGAGTGTATCGGTGGCATTGTCGCCTATGAAATGGCGCGTCAATTGAGACAGGCCGGGGAGATGGTTGCCCAACTCATCCTGATGGATACGCCCAAACCGAGTTTCAGCGTACAAAACAGAGAAGTGTTTTTGTACCTTCTGCGAAAAGCGAGGATCGGCAAGCACCAACTTGTCGCCAGTCTCAAACAATTTGACGCCCAAACGTGGCGGGAGGGCGTCAAACGCTGGACCGGGATATTTCTGAGCATCTTATGCCCCATCACCCGGAAGCAGCGCAATATTCGCAACGCCTACACCGGCAGCCTGCAATACCGAAGCAAATTGCTCAAGTATAGGCCCAAGAGGGGCTATCAGGGAAAGGTGACACTGATTCTAAATGAGCAGTGGCACAGGGATAACTTCCTGCTCGGATGGGGCCGGGAGCTTGGCCGGAACATCAATGTTCGGATTGTTCCCGGCGGGCATCTGGAGCGGATCAAGGTGTATGGGCACATCAGCGGCACTATCCTCAGGGAAGTAATCAGCCGGCCCTTAACCGAAACGTATGATCAGCCGGCATTTAAAAATTGAGCAATTTCCTTTTGCGGCAATGCCATGTGGCCGCCATCGCTGATATGGTATTTTACTGAAATTCCCTTTTCAGCCAAAATAGCAGAAATCTTCATGACCCCTTCGGAAAATCCGAAGGGGTCTTTTTTTCCAGCGGTGACAAAAAAGCGGGTGTTTGATCTCCGGTCCAGGTTCTTTAGCCTCGCCAACGGATCAATTCGTCGCCATTCCTGGTTGTCGCTTACTAAATTCCGCCAATTGCCCAGGATACCGTCGATCTTACGGGTATCCGGTTTTGAAAAACTTTTAAGCCACTGCCGCAAGGTATTGCGTTTCATGCGACGCACATAATTCTCTTTTTCGGTTTGAGAGGCATACGGCGCCAGATCCGCAACCGCGGGGCTTATCAGGACGACCGTATCCCAAAAGTCCGGGTTATCGAGGAAGACCGAAAGCGCATTGAATCCTCCCATGGAATGGCCCAACGCGGTGGTTTTTCCCAAGCGGGCAAACCTGTTTTTCACGAACGGTAGTATTTCATTCCAGAACAGTGTGTTGGCTGCCAATCGCTGCTTGGATGTGCGGTCCACCAAAAACCATTTGGAACCCATTGAAAAAGATACGATTCTAGGATGAGAAGCATATTGCCGGACGGTCAAAATCTTCGGTATGAGTCCTTTCCAGCTTTCACTGTCGCCACCAGCGCCGTGAAAAAAAAACCAAGTTTGACCGTTCCACGATTTGGGCGTTGACAGGCTCAGTGCTAATGATCCCACGGGCGTTTCCCAATGATTTGAGGCGGTCTCGCTGTAAAATTGCGTCCAGTCCATTGGCGTCTCACCCCCTGTGCACGACAGGCAAATTGTTAGCAAGAGGTAAAGGCCTGCATTTGTCACTAGAAGAAAAACTTTTCCAAATACCGTTTTGGAAGTGTTCCGGGTATAACTGTTTAATTGAATTATTGCCATATAAATATCCCATACGTTTCTCGTTGTGAAGTTTATTTCCTATGAACTATGTAGTTGATGGGTATACGTTTGGGTGCCGATTAGGGACCTGTTCTTGTATCGTTTATAACATCCTAATAATTAAAGGGAAAATCAAATAAAAAATAGTTAAAATTTTTACATTTTCATGGCACACCCCTTGCAAAACAGGTGCGCGTCGCAGCCAGCATATAACCATTCATGCTAAATACTTCTGATTTCAATGTGACGCTATGATGTAAGGGGGGGAGATGAAAAAACTTGTTAAAAACATTTTTTGGGTGATTCTGTTTTGCTACTTTCTTTATGGTGGAATTGTTTGGACGCAGCCGATTGACGAGAACAGACTGCAAAGATTGATAAATGCGAAGCCGGTCAATGCGGTGGTTGATGGCACCCAAACTAGTGCCGGCGTATTCAAAGGCATTGTTCCCGGTGCGGTGGCTGTGCGGCAGGCCCAGCTAGCTGATGATCAATCAAGTGTCAATGCCACCGCAGTCCAGGAGGCTGAGAAAAATGAGACTGTCCGCCCGGTCCTGAAGCAGGCGAATAAAGCTTTGGAGCCGGCGGTTCTGTTCTTGTTGGGGGCCGGTTTGATCGGATTCATTGGCGTTGGACGTAAAATACTGATGATCAACTAAGGCTCGCGAATAAAAGCATTCGGCTCAGGATCAACGCGGGAGGAAACCGGCTCCATAAGTCTCAAATAGAATCGATTAACATTAAAAAAAAGGAGAGTGACATCTTAGTTCATTCTCCTTTTTTATTGATGATGACAACTTAGGGCTCGCGCAAAAATAATTTCACATTTTATGCATCCGGCTTCAGGTCATCTGGGACCGAAGATCGAACCAATCTGACCTGAAGCCGGGCGCCTAAAATGTGAAGTTATTCTTGCGCGAGCCCTTAGAAAGAGCGCAACGAAAATGCAAAAAGCATTCATACTGGTCACATCTGCGGGTATCGAAGAAGTTCAGGAAGGGGCGATGCGCAAAGGGCATATGCTGAATAACCTTGATAAGCTGAATCAATTGCTTGAAGATGGTTGGCGCATTGTGCATACCGCGCCCATGGGCGGAACCGGTGAGAGCGATACATTTGTGAGTTTAGTGGTCCTGAAAAAAACGGTCGACTCACATCAATCCAAATAAAGGCGTTTGTGATTCCGCCAGTTAGTGCCCATCCGGAAATAGCATCCTTTGGTCCAGGCCCGGCGTTCTCGCATTTTTTGAAATTCTTTGCAGGAGCTTCAACCGCCGCCTACCGGAGGAAAGATACCGATTCGGTCGCCGTTGCTGAGCTTGCTGTCTAGATCTTTTTTTATGCCGTTTACGAAAATGAGCTTGGCCTGTTTTTCCGGCAGGGCAAGTTGATGAATCAGTTGACGTATGGTTTGACCTGATTCTATCGGATAGGAAGCGGCAGCCTTTGGTGCAAAACGGCTGAGTGTGGCAAATAGTTTAATCTGGATTGTGGCATCCATTTTTATGGCTCGTAAAGTTTGTTGGTGTCCACCTGAGACATACCCAATTATTGGTGCGCTGCCATCCGATTGTCAATTTTTTTGATGGCGTTTTTTCAACTGGTAATACTGGCAGCGCAGGCCGGAGCTTCGCAGCACGGCAACGGACGGCAACAGGCGGGATTTGAAATTCATGGCGCGGCAGCCATGCGGCATACGTTGTTGCCAAGTAATGTAATAGTGCATGCATTTGGGGCAGCGAATCGGTTTGTTGTCTTGCATCTGTTAGTGACCTATCGCCGACAGTGGTATTGAATTACATATTTTATAAGCAATACATTTCATAGGCATACCTGAGTTTCCCATAATATCGGCCAAGTCAGCTTGATTATTAGCATTATTTTCTTTTTTATAACATCATCATTATCCTCCGGTAGTTGCGCAAATATAAAAATAGATAATAATTACAGATAATTAAAAGATTTGCTGGTGTCTGCAAGGACAGCGCCGGCGCAGCACTGAAGCGAACGGCATGAAGATTGCTCAAATGCAAGTTTAAGTTGAAAGACCATATCATCACTTCTTAAAAAACAGCGTTTGCCATGAAATCCAAACAACTCAAACATATCGTCATTCTTGAAAACAATAGAGGGGCAAGGGAACGTTTGCGTCAATGCGTATCCGATACAGGTCACATACCTTTCTGCTTCGAGAAAAAAGCGATATGTCTGGACAATCTGGCCCTTTTGCAACCTGATCTGGTTATTGTCGGCAATCTTAGCCGTAGCCTGGCGATCGCATTTGTCAATGCGGTGAAACTCAGAGATATGAATCAATCTGTTTTGTTGATTTCGGATGATCGCAGGATCGAGTTGGATATTGCCGTCGAACCATACAGCGATGTCGTATGCTTGAGGCCGCGCTATTCCATCAAGGATATTCAGGCATTGATTGAGCAGGTGCCGATCAATGGCAGCGCGTTGCGGTCGAGTCAGCATACGCCGCTTATTGTCGGCGGCAGTCCCGGGATACTGAGAATAAAAAAGATTCTACCACAACTCATAACCACGCGATGTTCCGTCATAATTCGGGGTGAAAAGGGGGTCGGCAAGAGCCACCTGGCACGTTACCTCCATTCAAAAATCTGTTTACCCGACACGCCATTTACAACACTCGCCGCGGGAAACGCCGCCGGCGGAACCGTTTCGAATTCCGAGCTTTTCGATTTCAGCACCATCCGCCTTGATCAACAGGCGCTGGATTTTGAGCGAATTAACACCGCCGATCTAACCGGAACCGTTTTTCTGGAAAATATTGATGAAATGCCCGCCCAAAGTCAATCGGCATTGTTATATGTACTCGAAACAATATGCAAAAAAGAAGGGCTAAACGGGGCTGAACAATCCGGTGAACCTTACTTTATCGCGTCAACAAGTACCGATGTGAATCATTTGTTGACGTCAAATGGGTTTCGGAAAGACGTGTTATACCGCCTGAACGTACTGAATCTGGAAATTCCGCCACTACGGGACCGTTTGGAGGATTTACCGCTTTTGGCGCATTATTTTCTTGATAAATTTTGTTTGGAACATAACTTGTGCCATTTGGAATTGCCCTCCAGGCTCCTGACGAAGTTGGCCGGTTATCAGTGGCCCGGTAATTTGAGTGAATTCCAACGAACGATTCAGTGTTTTGTTGATAACCGTAACGCGGGCACTAAATCCGATATTTTTGATTTCGGCGGACAGTGCCTGCCATTGACCAGCGAATTGAACTGGCAAATTGTCATAGATCGCCGGATGGCCGATATGGAAAGCCCCTCATTAAAAAAAATCCGTACCGAGATCGTTGACCGGATCGAATATGATTTTATCCGGCAAGCCCTCAAGCACGCCGAGGGTAATCGCAAGAAAGCGGCCAAGTTGTTGGACATTAGTTATAAATCGCTCTTAAACAAAATGCATGCAATGGCGTCGGCGAATGGTCGCATTTGATAAAAATATTTGAATTTTATACAATTTATATTATATTTTATTTTTAAATTATTGACCCATGTCAAATTCAATTCAAAAAATTACCGAGTAGACTATGCATATCTGAATCCTCAATATCAGTTTTTGTAAACCGTCAATTATGTACTTAGGAAGTTGATGCAATGCCGAACCAAATAGATAAACCCAAACCTTCCATAAACATTGACTACACTATCGAAGTGATTTTGGCTCGCCGTTGGTTGCTGATCGCTCCGTTTTGTTTGGTGATGGTCATCGGCAGTGTTTTGGCGGTGAAATTACCAAAAATCTATCAGGCCGAGACCCTTATCTTGATCCAACCCCAGCGGGTGCCGGAGGACTATGTCCGGTCAGTCGTAACGGATGACGTCGCCGCCCGTATCAACACGCTTTCTCAGCAGATTAACAGCCGCACCAATTTGGAAAAAATTATCAAACGATTTAATCTGTATAATTCCAATGACGGCAATGAAATGCTGATGGAAGACAAGGTTGCGGGTATTCGGCGGGCGATCCAGGTCAATGTCAGGCGCGGACCGCGGCGGGAGCCGAGTACATTTACGATATCCTATCAGGGGCGCGATCCGGAAAAAGTGATGCATGTCGCCAATGCCCTGGCAACCTCCATTATCGATGAAAACCTAAAAGTTCGTGAACAACAGGCGATCGGGACCAGTATTTTTCTCGACAGCGAGCTGACGACCATGCGCGTCAAGCTGGAAGCCCTTGAAGTGCAATTGAAAAACTACCGCGAGACATATATCGGCGAGTTGCCCGAACAATTGGACAGTAACCTTAGAATTCTTGATCGCCTGCAGGATCAACTAAGCGATAAACAGGAAGATTTGCGCAATGCCAAAAACACAATGGCCTCATTGCAACAACAAATCACCGATCAGCGTCGCCTGTTGCGGTCCGGTGGTTCCAGCGGTGATCAAAATGCCGCCGGTAACGAGACCGACGACCTGACACGGTTGATCCAGATGAAGCAGGAGCTTGAAGAAAAGCATACCCGCTATACTGCTAAACATCCGGACATCATCAGGTTAAAGAGCCGTATCGCCGATCTGGAACAGAAGATTCAAAATGACGCGGCCAGGGATAGGACCAGCGACGGTATGAGTGCCTTGGAGGCGCGCAATCCGACGCTACGCGCGTTGTTTCAGCAAAAAAATGATACCGGCCGTGAAATCGCCAAGCTCAATGACGAAGTCGGCGCGGTGCAACGGGAAATCGATGCCTACCAAAACCGGGTCGAGGCGACCCCGAAACGTGAGCAGGAACTGCAGAGTCTGCGCCGGGATTATCAAAACATCAGCGATATCTATAACTCGCTGCTAAACCGGAAACTGGAAGCCGAAATTTCCGTAAATATGGAGAAGAAGCAAAAGGGCGAGCAGTTTCGTATTATTGATAATGCCCAAATACCGACCAAACCGATCCGGCCGAACATGCGAATATTGTTTCTGATGACGGTCGCGGTCGGAGTCGGTTTTGGAGGCGGGATTGTTTTTCTGCTGGAATATTTAAATCCTTCTTTTAAAGAGCCCGATGAAATCGAGTCGTTCCTGGGCGTTTCGGTTTTAGCGACAATTCCAACGGTATTGCATCAGCGCGACCTGAGAATGCAAAAGTTAAATAACGTTGCCAGCCTGGTATCGTTGGGAATGTCTTTTGTCTTGCTTGTTAGTTTTTCGGCCCTTGTGTTTGTGGGCGATAAAAAAATGTTGTCCCTGTTTGAATCTGTTTTTTAATCTGTTTCGCCAAAGGAGTCCCAAGTGGGAAAGATCTTCGATGCATTGGAAAAAGCCGGCTTGAAAGCTAAAGAGACACCTGCGGCGGCGGTTCCCCAGCCTACGGTGGACAAGGTTGTAAAACCGATGCCGATCAAAGGGACGACCAACAAAAAACCCTTGTCCGCCCCTGAAAACGGCGGTCCCGACGATGCGGCGCAAACCGTGAAGCCGGTTGAAAAAATGGTGTCTAAAACCGACCTGAAACTTCCGGATATCAAAAAAGATCGACAAATTCGATCGGTGCCGCAGGAAAAAACGGCTGGTGTGGTGGAACCTGCCGCTGCACCTCATAAAGGCCCGCTCAACCGTAATTTGGTCTCTATGTTCAAGCCTCAATCGATAGAAGCGGAACAGTTCAAAATCTTAAAAACAAATATACTGTTCCCCGCCTCGGGTAAACCGCCGCGCACCATTTTGGTGACCAGCGCGCTGCCCAATGAAGGCAAATCATTTGTTTCATCAAACTTGGCGATCAGTGTTGCCCAGAATATCAGCGATCACGTGCTGTTGATCGATTGTGATCTAAGACTGCCGACGATCCATAGTTTGTTCGGGTATGATCAGGTGCCGGGTTTGAGTGAATATTTGAAAGGGGATTCGGATCTGTCGTCATACTTGTTAAAAACCGATATTGACAAATTAACTATACTGCCCGCCGGCGCACCGCCGCCCAATCCGGCGGAACTCCTGACATCCGGCCGCATGTCGGATCTGATACAGGAAGTGTCCAGACGCTATGAAGATCGTTATATCATCATCGATTCACCGCCCCCTCAGCTATCAGCCGAGGCCAGTGCAATTGCGCGCGCGGTGGACGGGGTCATCATCGTGGTGAAGTATAAGCAGACGCCGCGTGAAATGATTGCCGATTTGGTCGGTATGATCGGTAAAGAAAAAATATTGGGCGTGATTTTTAATTGGTTTAATTTAAGATCTTCTAAACTTTACGGCCATGTTTATGGAAAGTACGATCGCTATCATGAGAAATAAAACCTATTTGAGAACCATCAACCATAATCGATCCCGATGTGGGCTTTAATACGAAATGGCGTTAAAGCCCCATCGAGACGTTGACCTTCCTTTGAAAGGATACATACGCTAGGCAAAAAGTTGCCGAATGATTTCAATAGTTACGGAAGCAAACTTTGTTGCGAGTATACGAATAGTCGATAATACTGACAAACCACTGAAACAAAGCAGGGCTTGCCGGAGGCACGATTAAGAAAAGCATGTGCGTTAAGTGGCTGTCTTGTTGCATAAACAGCCATGCTAAGCCCTTTAACTTTTCCAATAAAGCAGATGCGAAGCACATCGTTTGGCGTGTAAGTGTCCTGCCGCTATAGCGGGCCAAGGTAAATCCATCCAGTTGAATTGGCGCCAAGCGTTTTACTGTTTACGTTGGAGAAAAATCGAACGGTGTGATGGATATGCCGTTTGGTTGTCAAGTCGTGATACTCAAGACCCGTTACAGGCCAGTTACAGGATTGATTCTAAAGGTATCGTGCCTTTGCTGCCAGCCCTCCTTCTGACGCTTCCGAAACTCTTCGTATAACATGCTAACTCATTAAAACACGGGTAGATTTTATAAACCCCGTTGATCGTAAGTTTAGGTAATTTTCAGATGCTTCGAATTTTGAAACAATACTACCCTGCAAGAAACGCCGTGTTCGTCGTCGGAGAGGGGCTTGCGATTTATTTTTCCGTGCTGTTCGCATCCGCCGTGTTTTTGGGGCTTGACTGGCTGACGTTCAAGCATTTGGTCAGCCGCAAGGCCGTTCTGATCGCGCTCGTTTGCCAAACCTGTCTTTACTATAATGATCTGTATGATCTGAATATCACGAACACACTGTCCGAGCTCACAATCCGACTGCTCCAGGCGCTGGGTGTCGCCGCAATTATTTTATCGGGCGTCTATTTTCTTTTTCCCCAAGCGATCATCGCCAAGGGTGTCTTTGTGGTCAGCATTATTTTTGTCATTTGCTTGATGGCCATTTGGCGATTTCTGTATACCCTGGTCCTGGACAAAGGGTGGTTCAATCAAAAGATCATTTTCATTGGCAGCGGTAAGCTCGTTAGAAATATCATCGGTGAAATCAAAGAGAAAAAAGACAGCGGTTATGAAATTGTCGGGGTATTGCAGAACAGTTCCTGCCCACCTGAAAAAAGTGATCTGCAAGCCGAGGTCATTTGCAGTCACAACTACCAGGGATTAAGCGACCTGGTCAAGGAGCGCGGCGTTAAAAAAGTTGTGGTGGCACTTGAGGAGAAACGCGGCGCCCTGCCGATAAACGAATTGCTCAAATGTCGCGTGGAAGGGATCGACGTGCTCGACGGCAACAGCTTCTATGAGATGCTCACCGGCAAGCTGGTGGTCGAGCACATGAATCCGGGGTGGTTGGTTTTTTCGGAAGGTTTCAAACGTTCACGCTGGCGGTGGTTGTTGAAGCGCTGCGGTGACATTTTCCTGTCCTTGCTGATGCTGATTCTGCTGATGCCGCTGATTGTGCTTGTGGCGATAATTATCAAGATCGATTCACCGGGACCTGTTTTTTTCAGTCAGGAACGGACAGGTGAGCGCAAAAAAAAATATAAAATATACAAGTTTCGGTCAATGGTTGCCAATGCCGAGGCGCAAAGCGGGCCGGTATGGGCACAAAGCAACGACAGCCGGGTTACGAAATTCGGGCATTTTATCCGGTTGACCCGCATCGACGAGATCCCCCAATTATGGAATGTACTGCGCGGCGAGATGAGTTTTGTCGGGCCGCGGCCGGAAAGGGAGTTTTTTATCAAAAAATTGGAAGAACTCATTCCCTACTACGGTGAACGATTTTCAGCCAAGCCGGGCCTCACCGGTTGGGCGCAAGTCTGTTACCCCTACGGCGCTTCGGTTGAAGATGCCGTTGAAAAACTGAATTACGATCTTTTCTACATTAAGAACATGTCTTTTTTAATGGATATGATGATCGTAATGCGGACGGTAAAAACGGTCTTGTTTGCGAAGGGGGCACGTTAAACGAAGCGGCGGCCGTTTTTTATTCTTTTCCCTTAGAGCTCGCGCGAAGATAATTTCGTATTTTAGGCGCCCGGCTTCAGGTCAGATCGGGCCAACTGACCTGAAGCCGGGCGCCTAAAATACGAAAT
>JANQIE010000205.1 GCA_028282295.1 Desulfobacterales bacterium
AAAGTCGTGCATATCGAGATATTCGCGGCTTTGCACAACGCAGAAGACGAGCCCATAGACAAGTCAGTTGGGATAATTTATTTTTTCCACGGCCCTAAGCCTTCGTCATGCCGGACTTGATCCGGCATCCAGAATTGACACTTGATTCCGGCGCTCGCCGGAATCACAATTTTAAAGGTATTTTATTGCCGGGTTAATATTTCCGGGTGGACACGCCCTAAATCTTGCACGCCCTGTTACCGCCGAATCCCGTCGTGCATTTGTTTACATAGTATCCTACAAGCAACAAAGTAATAAAAGTTCCGATCATGGCGACCTCCTTATCGTAAGTAATCGTTTTGTTTTCTCTTCATCAATTGTTCAATGCAGCCTGTATCTGCATGTACTCTCCCAGATTGTCCATTGTCACCAACCCGACGAGCTTGCCGTTATCGGTCACGGGCAAGGTGCGGCAAGCGCAGTCATTGAGTTTAGTAAAGGCTGAGTCGAGCATGTCCATATGATCCACGGTCGCAAAATCCCGGCTGACGGCAGTGGCCACCGGTTGTTGATGTCCCCCCTCCGCCAGGGCCTTTAACAGGCCGGTCTGCGTCAGCACCCCTTCCAGGCTGCCGTTGCTGACCACCGGAAAATCCTTCTGTGATCCATCCAAAGTAAGCTCAATCGCCCGATTCAAACTGTCGTTCAGGTCCAGCGCCCTGAAATCTTTGATCATTGCCCGCTGCACCGGAATGTTGGCGATGGCCGTTTGCAACTGGGTCGCACCGGCCTCCTGGGCGGCGCCGATCCACACAAACAAGGCGATAAGCAGCAACATGGGGTTGTAAAACACACCGAAAAAGCCGAATAACACCGCAATACCCTGGCCGATGGACGCCGCGATTTGGGTCGACTGCCCGTATTCCTTGCGGGTTGCCAGCAAGGCGCGCAACACCCGTCCGCCATCCATCGGAAATGCCGGGATCATGTTGAACAGAACCATGAAAATATTAATCGCCATGATTCGCTCCAAAAAAGGTCCGGTGGTCAAAGTCAAACTATGCAGGGGTTCAAAGGATGCCGTCAACCGCAACCACAGGAACAAGACAGCGGCGATCGCGACATTCACGGCCGGTCCGGCCAGCGCGACCCACAGCTCCTGATGCGGATTGGCCGGCATTTTTTCCAGACGCGCCACGCCCCCGATCGGCAGCAAGATAACGTCGCGCGTTTTCACGCCATAACGGGCGGCCATCAAAACATGGCCGAATTCATGCAGCACCACGCACAGGAAAATCGCCAAAATAAAGGCGACGCCCGCCACCATCGCGGCCAGGCTTTGCCCCTGTTGCCAATGAACCAGCGCGACCCAGCTTATCAGCAGAACAAAGGTAAAATGGACAAACACATCAACCCCGGCGAAACGACCTACCTTGAAAGACCACTTCATGGACACCTCCTCCGCTTTCCTGTCATAGATAAATAGCCCGTTGCCTTGATAGCTATTACCGTAAACGTAAGCAGTGACCGCAGGTGTGAGCAATACGGGTTCACTGCAGGTGTAATGACAGGACAAACCTATCACTGACGGTTCACCCTGACGAAAGTGTCTGCACCCATTTGCCGACAACATAAGCCCCCGTGCTGACGGCGGCGCACAAAACAGTCCCCCAGGCAATATCGACCGGAACCAGCGCGGCCGGCCAGTTTTTGATCAACGCATAATTGGTCAGTTCATAAGTGGCGTAAGTAAAAAAACCGAACAGGCCGCCAAGCACCAGCGCCGTTACCCACGACCCGCGACTTAAAGCCGGCACCACGCAAAAAATCATCAACCCCACGATATAAATCAGATAAAAGGATATTGCCGCCGGCCAGTTGACCCGTTGACTGAGCAGATCGCCCAATTGACGGTGGTAAAAGGTGCGCGCCGCCCATCCAAGCCAGATAAAATCGATCACCAGAAACACCAACAGCCCGGCCAGGTAAACAATGCCATACTGATAAAGCGCCATTTTCATCGCGTCTCCTTTCCTGATTTCAGGAACTGCAAAATTGGTCGTAACACAACATACAAACCAATCACCAGGGGTAGACAAATGACGCCCCAGGCCACAATGGCCCGCATGGTCGTGTCCCACAACCGGCTGACAACGCCCCAAAAATCAGCCTTAAACATCGCCATCAGCTCGGTCGCCGACAGCGGCAGCGGTTCAACCCCGAACAACCAGGCACCGAATTGAAAAAAAGGAATCAACAGCGCAACCTGCAGCGGGTAGACAACGTAATTGACCAACTGGACCGCCGGGAGGTTCAGCCGCAGTGCAAGCGCAACAGCGGCACTGAGCAAGGTGGTGGCGCCGATAACCGGAAATATTCCAATAACCGCACCGACGGAAACACCCAGTGCAATTTTTTCAGTGGAAATCCCCTGCTTGAGCAAGCCCACCAGCGGATCGATCAGTTTTTTTCGCAATAGCTGCTTCATCCCCTGCCACCACAACCGGCTGCAAAACCGGTAGTTTCCCGTGTCAGTCTTTCCCCGACACCCGGGAAAGCGACCTTATGTCCATCCGAAAATAGTAGATTTTGGTTCAGGCCAAGGCCGCAGCAAATCTGAAACCGCAGGCGTAGCCTTGCTAAGTCGCAAGAACGTGAATGGCTAAGCCATTACTTCAAATTCGTGAGAACGCCGGCCTGGACCCAAAGATGCTATTTCCGGATGGGCACGACCCTAAAGAAAGTAGATATATCCTATCCTTACTTCGAAGATAATAAGCGTCAGACGTGCAATGGCAATGGGAGTGAATTTGCGTCTCTCTGACAGGTAAACCCTATCATGAATCAATGTCAAGCCGCCAACATTAAATCGGAGAGTTATCTCCATCCCCTCAATAAATTTTTGGGCACATTAAATTTTTACTTTGACATGCAGTAAGAATAGTGGTATTTGCTTTTTCAAAATTAACACCACCGATATTTGTTCTGTAAATATCCGAAGCATCCATTTAAAAAAGTAAATACAATAGAATCCGTTTTTAGTTCTCCCATAGAATCTGGTTCTGCGTAACTATCGGCATCGAAAGTGGAATTGACAAATCAAGACCTAATAAAAACCGGTCAGTAATCTTGCCCGCCGCAAGATCGCTCACCGGTTTTTTTTTGTTGCGGACGCGACCTATTGCAAATGCACGCCCGCAACCCGTAACGACCATAGAAACATCAGAAACATCGCGCCATCGCGACAAGCAAGGAGAAACACCATGGGCTCGGGCCACAGCAACACTGTACGCGGATTGACAATCACTTTCACCCTGTTATTGACCCTGCTTTTGACCCATCCAACATGGGCCAAAAACACCAGACCCGACACCCCCAAACCGGCATCGACCACCGACACTGCCAACAACACCCCCGGCGACACCCCGTCAGCCGACGCCCCCACCGAGCCCGCCCCAGCCACCGCCGAACAAAAACCAGCAGACACC
>JANQIE010000239.1 GCA_028282295.1 Desulfobacterales bacterium
CCGGTGAAAAACATGGCGATCCACCATGCGTTGAGACGGGTGAGCTCTTCCCGCCTTTTTACTACCTTGATAGGCGCTTCAAGCCACCTATCGCCCGGCTTCAGCGGCGAGGGAACCGAGTCCGCCCTGAAAGCCGATGTTATGTGCTTTTGTTCTTAATTTGAGAATGTAGATTAGAAATACCAGATTTTATAACTTTTTCTCTTTCCTTACGCTGCTTCTCATTAAGCATTTCTTCAAGTATTAACTCTATAGTGGCGCTCAATAAACCAATGCTTTCGAGGCACTCATTCTCTTCTAGTTCATGAACTCCCTTACTCAGAATAGAATAAGCTTCTTTGTTTTGAATTAGAATATCCGGCAGATATTCTTTTAATAATAGCATTTTCTCAACAAATCTGGATTTTTGATATTCCTCTTGGTCAAAAGCGTCATCCTTTTTCGCTTCTTCATATGCGTCATTAATTAGATACTCTATAACTCTTCTAAGGTATACAAATGAGCCTGCACCAATACCATGGGCCGACAATCCTACTGCCCTCTTAATGTCTGACAAATATCGACTGGGTATAATTGATGAGTATTTATTTAAATTTGGGCTCTCAAGATCGGCTTTCGAGGGGTACTGACCAATTTTTACAATTATATTTTCATCGATGTTTATAATTTGCATTTCAAATATATGAGCTTGGTTTCTAGTGCATGAAAAATGCAACCCTCCATATGGTATCTGCCTGGTCTTAAAGGCGTGGTAATTAACATAGCCTGAATGTATTTGACCGGCGTTATATGGTTTAAAAATAGACTGCTCCTTACAATGGATACAATAAATATCGATTGAATCGTCTTCAATCAAATCAGCGTGATTCATATATGCTTCGATAATTCTTTTTCCCGGCAAATCTAATAAGACTTCTTCATAAAGAGGCATAGTAGCAAGATTTTGCATAAATTCATTTTTCGCCATTTGGACTCCTCGAAATATATGTAACTATAACAAGTTTATTTAATATTCACATAACGTTTGCTTCACCGGCGCGGCGAAGCCGCGTCGGTGTGAAAGCGGATGTTATCCTTTCTTTTCTCGATTTTTAGGTGTACGCGAAGCCCTGTACATTCCCCTCAATGAACCAACTGCTTCGAAGGTAAACATAAACAAAATACTCGAAATATAAATCATAAATCCTATAGAGAAAATTCTTGCAATCCAGAGAACACCCTTGGCCAGGACAGACGACGTTCCCGGCGAAAGAGCAACCCAAAAAAGGCATATTAGAGCTATCCCAGAGATTATCAGTGGGAAAATGAAATATATCGTATTCCGGGCAGCATTAGATACAAGTGCTAATTGCCATGGAAAGCCTATCTGCTCGTCATCCATTTGATAGTATGAAAATATCCTAGCATCTCGATAGACAGATTCCGGCCAAAAATGTATCAGGAAAGAAATCAGGAAATAGAATATAGTAATTATTAGGCCCCAAAGAACGATAACCTTTTCATGAATACCTATCTTAAGGCCAATAGTCGAAATTTCTGATGGAAACCATCCAGTCAGACTTATAAAAATTGAAATCGCTGACACAGCGACAAGACTTTTTCTGTGTTTCGTTGTATTTTCACCAAAGGGTTCCTTTAGAATCTCAGCACCTCTTGGTCTACCTGGTTCTGTTGGCATTTTGGTTTCCTTAGGATAACGGTCTGGCTTACCGGATGTGGCGGAGCGCCAGCGTAGCCACATTCCGTGTAAAGCATGAGGTTATGATTTAACCCTTTTATTCAGTTGTTTACCTACAATTGCATATCTGATTGATACAAATCCCTCTATTAAAATAGATAGCAGGGCAAGAAAAAAACCAATTTTTACATAATAGCGGCTGACCGATGATTCAATGATGTAATGTAGATCACGTATTTCGCATACTTCTTTCCATTGTCTTGCGTCTGACTGAAAATAGATTTCCTTATTTAAAGTCAAATGTATCCCAGGATTTACAAACACACCCAAGGAGCTTCTATCTGTGGATATGCTGCCAAAGAAATAATCTTTTAACTCTGTAGGAGAGGGAACAATTTTCGGATTAAAACTGTGTAGTATACGAAGGATGGCAAAATAACCTGGGGAGTCTTTAGTTAGAGCAATATCGATTTTCCTTTCAGTGGATGGCAATTCAGTAAATTCGATTATTCGGGCATAGCCAGTTTTCATACCTCTTGTTTCACCAAATAAAAAACTATCTGCCATGTTCGGTAATATATCAGGCAGAGTACCAAAAAATACACCAAACACCCCAAGTAGAACCATAAGGCTATGAAATATTATCTTTTTCAAAGAGTATTCCTGTAAGTCAGTATCATAACAGTATTAATATATGGAAAACTTTCCTTGTATCACCCCTATAGCATGGAAAAATTTCCACCGAAATAAATATTAATTAACAAAAATGGAAAAATGCTTGTTGATTTTTACATATATTGCCTATACAAAATTTTGATATGGAAAACAACACCAAATTCAGGCCCAACCCGAAGCTACGGCTTATGGATCAAGTCCGTGAAGTTTTACGTTATCATCACTACGCTTACCGTACAGAGCAAGTGTATTGCGATTGGATTGTCCGCTATATCCGTTTTCATAAAGCGAAAAAACATCCCATAGATATGGGCAAAAAGGAAATCGAGACCTTTCTTTCTCACTTGGCGGTTAATCGAAATGTCAGTGTTGCAACCCAGAAACAAGCTTTAAATGCCGTCGTTTTTTTGTATAAGCGGGTATTGGACAAACCTATTGAAGGGTTGATTGAACATACAAGGGCAAAACGCTGTAAAGTTCTTCCAGTAGTGATGACTGAATCCGAAGTTCAGCAGGTTTTATCTTTCATCAAAGGTACACATAAGCTTATGGCCCAACTGCTTTATGGGGGCGGTTTAAGGCTGATGGAATGCGTTCGTCTCAGGATCCGGGATTTGGATTTTTCACGACGGTTAATTTATGTCCGCGCAACAAAAGGAGGCAAACACCGCACTACATTATTTCCCAAAACCGTCCATTGCGTGATGTTGCAACAATTCGAGCTTGTGCAAAAACTGCATAAGGAAGATCTTGCAAAAGGATATGGCCAAGTTTATATGCCTGAAGCACTTTCCCGCAAATACAAAAGTGCGGACAAAGAATTTGAGTGGCAATACGTGTTTCCGTCTAAAAAGCTGAGTATTGATCCCCGGTCGGGTATAATGCGACGGCATCATGTACTTGAGTCAGGTTTGCAAAAAGCAGTGAAATCGGCGAGAAATAAAGCCGGTATTCATAAGCCTGTAACCTGCCATACTTTCAGACATTCGTTTGCAACCCATCTGCTGGAAAATGGAGTGAATATTCGAGTGGTTCAGGATTTGATGGGGCATGCGGATGTAAAAACGACCGAGATCTATACCCATGTCATGAGTCAAAACATTAACGCGATTGTCAGCCCCCTGGATAAGATTGCAATGAACTGAAAGGTACTGAATATATCCAGGTAGAATTACGAAGAAAAATTTTAAAATTTGTAGATAGTGCTTTGAAAGAATTTAACAAGGTTCATAGGATACGAAGATAAGATCGATTTATATTGATCAGTCGTTAATCGCGGCGAGACGCAGCGCCTGCATGTCGTTTGCGGGGGGAACTGCCTTGCTTGCCGACCTTGACAGGGCGGGTCGGATGCATACTCTTAACATATGTATTTTTGAACCGGGACACCACTGATTCGGCGCTGCCGGGCGCGGTGTGTGCGTGATGGTTCTGCAACAAGATTTCAGTTTTATAAAAGGAGGCTGTCATGTCCATTAGCCACCTTGGTTTTTCCGCTTTGTGTCTTCTTCTGGCCGGCCTGTTTCTGATCTCCAATGAAACGTCAACCATCGCCCAAGACAAGCAAAACAAAGACGCATCTTTCTACACCCACCATACGCAAAACGATACGGTCGACTGGTCGCGCCTGGGCGGGAAAACGCCGGCGGCCGGTGAGACGGACCGGGCCTGGCCGGCCCAGGATATGGGACTCACCGGTCCGATTATTGCTTCGGGCGGGACGGGTAGTAACGCCTACCTGATGGTGTTCGACCCGGCCGGTGTGCTGGTGGGGGCGGTTTTGAAAAAGGACGCCCGCAAGGACCCGGCCAAGCTTAATGCCTTGATCGATTTGGCCTACCGGCGGGCTCGCATTCAGAACGAATGGGCGTTGCGGACAATCCATCGGTTGAAAATTGCCGAACAGGCCAAACGGCTGGCGGCGCAACCAGAAGAAGATAAACCGGCAGAGTAACCCGTCCACGGGGTAAAAATATCATTTGCGGACTAACGGTATCTATTTAAAATAGAAAACTTTTCTGTTTTACGCAGAGACGCGGAGTTCGCAGAGAAGAACAAAATAATGCGGATACCCATAGAATCCAAGCGATTTCGGCAAATGCAATTTTTTTTCTCAGGGATTCCCTTTTTGAGGGCGCGCAGGAGGTGTTCGCTTTTTTTCAATGCCTTACACCCCTCTGTCCTTTCTCAAGGGCATAGCCGTCAGGCTAGTGCCCATCCGGCAATAGTATCTTTTGGCTCCTGGCGGCGTTTTCGCATTTTTAAAATAATGGCGGAGCCATTCACGTTCTTGCGACATAGCCCGCTATGCCTGCGGTTTTAAAAACGCTCGGGCCTTGCCGGGAGCCAAAATCTACCATTTCCGGATGGACACTGAATTAATTCTTGCCATTGCTTCTTATGTCGAATTGTTCGGTTTGCCGTTGCGTATCTTGAACAAAGGCAACTGCGCGGACAGATTCTTATCCTACTCACTGTTGGCTTGTCAAATAGTGTGGTGAGAGAGTCGGGTGGCGGGCGTTGGTAATGAGTTTACTCTTCGGATTTTTTGGCAGACGGAAACTTAATGAAAGGGACACCTTCCGTGCGCAGGGCCTCTTCTTCGGCTTCGGTGCTGACACCCCGGATATTGCGTTCCTTTGTGACACCATAATGAATTTTCAGCGCTTCCTTGGCAAAATCGCATCCCACATCGTCAAAATTGGTTTCCACGAATTGGCGGATTTGATGCTCCAGCTTAGCAGCTTCGGGTAATCGGGTCGCTTGCGCCCCGGCTTGAGGCGGCATGGGTTTGGGAGACGATTTGATTGCAAATGTAGATGGAATTTTGGAAATATCCGGATCGCTGCAAACCGGGCATGTAATCAGGCCCTTCTGCAACTGTTCGGCGTAGGTGGCGCCATCGTCGAACCATCCTTCGAAGGTGTGGCCTTTTGAACATTGTAAATCGAACGCTATCATACTTCACCCAAGTATCTTTCGCGCGAAATCCGCAACTTAGGAATGCCTGCGAAATAATTTACTGACTTGATTTTTTTTTTGCAACGTATAAATAAATTCGTTGAATTTGTAAACACCCAACCCAAGGCGTGCGAGACAGTTGACGGGCAACACCTGCCCGGCACGCTGGTGTCCATCCAGCATTTCCGGATGGGCACACGCTAACAATTGTCGCCTTGACACGGTTTTGATTTTGGTTGACATTGCCGACTATTGGATTGCTTGACTGGTTATATTCAAATCGTAACCATCGGCGGCATATTGCGCAATGTGTCGTTATTATCCTGGGGCTGGCAAGATCCCCGGTTGGGAGTTACATGCCAAACGGTAAGGAAGGGGTCGTTGTTAGGGCCGCGGAAAAATCCGGGATTGGGTGACGGCAGGCGTTTAACAACGAACGCATAGCCCTGCTACTATGGCTATCGATGGAAACAGCGGCCATTTATTCAAAGGAGTGCGGTTAATGAAAAAGATTGTGGTGTGGAGTGTTGTGCTGGTCGTCCTGTGGGGAACGCCTTTATGGGCCCAGAGGATGTATGTAACTGAAAATATAAAAATAACCCTTCGTACCGGGCAGGGTACGGATCACAAGATAATTTCGATGGTGCCTTCGGGGCAACTGGTCGATGTATTGGCGCAAGGAGAGCAATGGAGTCAGGTCCGGCTGCCCAACGGCAAGGAGGGGTATCTGTTGAATCGTTACCTGACCCAGGAAGAACCGAGCCGTTTGATCCTGGCCCGGCTGCGCAACAAGCAGGACCGGTTGATCACCCAGGTTGAGGCCCTGCGCAAGGAAAACGCTTCATTGAAAGGCGACAACAAACGGCTGAGCACGGAACTCGCCTCAACCGGCATGCGTTTGTCCAAGGTGAGCGGGTCCTATTCCAGGCTTAAGAAAGATTCGAGTGAATTTTTGACATTGCAGGATAAGTACAAAAAAGCGACCACGCAATTGACGGAGCAGACCAACAAAGCCCAGGAAATGGAAGCCGAATTGACCCAGCTACGCTTGAGTCAGAAAATCTGGTGGTTTATAAGCGGTGCCGGTGTGCTTTTCCTGGGTTTTGTTATCGGCTTTAGTTCCAAACGCCAGCGGCGGCGTTCCTCCTTGTTGTGATCGACACCAATCCGGGAATTCTGATCTTATGGAAATAAAAACCGACTTCTTAGTCATCGGCAGCGGCATCGCCGGGCTTATGTTCGCACATAAGGTGTCGGCGGTTGGATCGGTCGCGCTGGTTACCAAACGGGCCATCATGGACAGCAACACCGCGCTGGCGCAAGGGGGTATTGCTTCGGTGATGAGTGAGGTCGATTCTTTTGAGGCGCACATCAATGATACGCTGGCATCAGGTGACGGTTTGTGCCGGTCCGATGTGGTTGAGATGGTCGTTAAGCAGGGTCCCGGCCGGATTCAGGAATTGATCGATCTGGGAGTCCAGTTCAATCTTGACGAAAGCCGGCGTAAAGGCGACGAGACCGTCAACCTGGCATTGGGGCGTGAGGGCGGGCATTCCCAGAAGCGTATCGTTCACGCCCAGGACATGACCGGCCGCGAACTGGAAACCGTTATGGTCGACCATGTTCGCAATCAGCCGAACATCCATCTGTATGAAAACCATATCACCATCGATCTGATAACCCACGCCACCCGTGTGCGGCGCGGGCTGGTGTCCACTGCCACCGATGAATACTGTTGCGGGGCGTATGTGCTGGATCTTGAAACCAGTCAGGTCCGGACCTTCAGCGCCGCCATCGTGCTGCTGGCCACCGGCGGGGCCGGCAAGGTTTATTTGTATACGAGCAATCCGGATATTGCGACCGGCGACGGCATCGCCATGGCCTATCGCGCCGGCGCAACGGTGGCCAATCTTGAATTTGTGCAGTTTCATCCCACCTGTTTATATCACCCGGATGCCAAGAATTTCCTGATATCGGAGGCGGTGCGCGGGGAAGGCGCCGTGCTGGTCGATAGGGCCGGTAAACCCTTTATGCACAAATATCATTCGGACAAGGATCTGGCTTGCCGGGATGTGGTGGCCCGCGCCATCGATACCGAGTTGAAAAAAAGCGGCGAAGACTCGGTTTTTTTGAATATCTCCCACCAGGATCCGGAATTTATCAGGCAGCGATTTCCCAACATCTACAGTAAATGCCTTTCCTACGGCATGGATATCACCCGTGACCCGATTCCGGTGGTGCCCGCAGCCCACTATATGTGCGGCGGTGTGACCACCGACATCAACGGCCGTACCGACATTGACCGGCTATACGCCATCGGTGAAACTGCGTGCACCGGCCTGCATGGCGCCAACCGGCTGGCCAGCAATTCCCTGATCGAGGCCCTGGTGTACGCCCACAAGGCTGCCGGTCAGGCAATCAAGGCGTTAAAAACCATTGATCGCGGTCAAGTACCGGCCCTGCCGGCCTGGGATGAAGTCGGGACCACCGATAGTGATGAAGTGATCATGGTGGCGCATAATTGGGACGAAATCCGCCGTTTGATGTGGAATTATGTGGGGATCGTCCGTTCCGACAAGCGCCTTGCCCGCGCCAAGCGGCGCATTGAAATGATCCAGAAGGAAATCAATGAATATTACTGGGGCTTCAAGGTGACGGCGGGGTTGATCGAGTTGCGCAACATCGCCACCGTGGCCGAGCTGATCGTCAAGTCGGCTTTGAGCCGCAAGGAGAGCCGCGGCCTGCATTACAACATCGAATACCCTGACAAGGATGAACGCTTGGCGCAAACCGATACCCGTTTCAAGCGCCCCCTGGCCGATTGAGCCCTTTTTTTGATGCCGCCGATGTATCGCGAAGCACCGGCGGGCGGTCTCAGGCCACCTCTACCTCGGTTTTTTCCGGAACGGTAATCACCGGCACCGGTGAGTTTTTAATCACTCTTTCAGTCACACTGCCGAATTGAAAATGGCCTTTTTGACCTCGACTGGCCATCACCACCATATCGACATCTTCCTGATCCACCAATTTCAGGATTTCCTGAGCAGGGTCTCCCACGGCGATATGCTTGATGTACAGCGGACAGCCATCCAGGTATTTTTCACAGATTTGGGTCAGCTTTTTGGTTGCGGTCTTTTTTTCCCACGCGATTATTTTTTCAATGTGGTCTTGGTCGAAATCACCATACCAGGAGGCATGGTGCGCCAGATCCTCGATAACAAACAGCACATGCACCTCGGTCTGGTATTTGTCGATCAATGAGTTGACAAAAGGCAGGGCCAAGTGGGCACTGGATGAAAAATCGGTGGGCCACAGTATTTTTTTTACTTCCATAGGGTACCTCCCTTCACATGAAGAGATTCGGGGTTGAATTATTAAACCGGCGCTCAATATGTAAGCCTTCGTCATGCCGGACTTGATCCGGCATCCAGAATTGACGCTTGATTCCGGCGCTCGCCGGAATCACA
>JANQIE010000295.1 GCA_028282295.1 Desulfobacterales bacterium
GTCCCAAAGTACGTTCGTATTTGGGACATTTTATTTTTTCCGCGGCCCTTACACTTCGATCAGGGCAACCGTATTTGGAAATCATCCAGTGGACACGGCCCACCGGATTACGCTGTGCAATCCGATCCCGCACAAGCCGAACGATCGCCCGCACGTCACCGCCAACGCGCGCGCGCGAGCCGGTCCCGCGCGGATAAACGCTTGACCCGCAAAGGTCTGGTGTTTACACTATTTGCAAGACCGCGCACGAGAAGATGCAACATGCACCCCTCACATTCAGGAGTTGTCAGCCCATGAACGCCAAAAATTCCATTTGGTTTTTACTTGTCACTATCAGCCTGGCCCTGCTGCTGCCTGCTGCATGGTCCGATATTTACCGGTACACCGATGACCGGGGCGTGGCGCATTACACCGACCAAAAAGCAAACGTGCCGGAACAATATATCGACACCGTCACGACAATCAAAGAAGCCCCGGCAACACCGGATAATCAGGCCGATGTACCGGAACCCGAGTTTTCGGAACCAGCGCCGCAGGCCCCCGTGCCGGCCAAGCAGCCGCCCCCTCAAGCATCCCGCAGCGCACAGTTGGAAGCCAAACAAGAGCAATTGCAGGCGCTACGTGACGAGCAAATCCGGGTAGCGGCTGAAAAAGAAGCGCAGCTCCTGCGCTACAAAATTCGCAAAAGAAAAAGTGTCACGCGGGCCCGGTTAAGAGATCTAAACGAAAAAGAGCAGATCCTGACGCAAAAAATCCAAGCCCTTGAAGCCGAGATCAAATCGCTTGGCGGTACGCCGTAAATGCCCGCCAACCGAGAACCGGCCGGACCACTCCCCATCCCCTCCGGGTAGTCCGCCAGCCCCAGATCGCCAACCTGCCGGCAAGGTGCTTTTTTTTGACATTTCTATGCTTTTTACATAAAATTAATTTCCATGCAAAACCGCCATCAAGGAGGCGCAAACAAGGTAATGGAAGAAACCCAATTCATTAAAGACAATCTGGAACTATTAAAAAAAGTTCATAAATTACCGGTTTTCCAACCTTTTGAAGAGTCTGAAATCAAGCGCCTGTTGGAATTGAGTAAAATAAGGAAGTACCGGCCCGAAGAGGTTATCATCCAGGAAGGCAGCTACGATAGCTGGCTCTATTTTTTGATCTCGGGCAAAGTGAAGATTGAGAAGTACGGTGAAATATTCGCCACCATGCAACGGGCCGGCGATGTTTTCGGCGAAATGAGCGGGGTCGACGGCCGGTCGCGCTCCGCTTCGGTGGTTGCTGTGAAGGATACCCTGTGCATCGCCACCGACACCTCCTACATCATCGGCATCCAGGGACGAGACCGCGTCCTGATATCCTACATCCTCTACCGCATCTACGCCGGCATCCTGGCCGATCGTCTGCGTACGGCCAATGAGGAATTGATCAATGCCCGGGGGGGTTGGGAACTCAAATAACCGGCGTGCACCCGCCCGCCCCCTGATACCACATTTCAAGGGTTTCCCCCCCTTTGCCGCCTGCTCTCCTTTGTAAAATCGAATAAACCTAAAAGAACCTGGGAAGCCCTTGCAAAAGCGAAACGGGATTGCTACCTTGCGTCTGATTGTGGGAAGCTGTTCCCAAAGCATACCACTAAGGAAATAATTACTAGAAAGGGGTAAAAGGTAATATGTCCGATTCCGAAATCTACGATCTGGTGATCGTCGGCGGGGGCCCCGGCGGTCTTTCAGCCGGAATTTACGCCCAGCGTGCGGCCCTCAAAACGCTATTAATCGAGAAAGGGGCCGCCGGCGGCCAGATCATCCTGTCGGATTTGGTTGAAAACTGGCCTGGAACCGAATCGATCAGCGGGGCCGAGCTGGCCCAGAATTTCCTCAAACACGCCGAATCCTATGGTTTACAGGTATTATATGAAGAGGTCCAACAGATCGAGCCGGGCCTTGAGTACCACACCATTCGCCTGACCAACGGCACCACCTACCGCACCCATGCCGTGATTCTGGGGACCGGCGGCAGCCCTCGCAAAATGAGCATACCGGGCGAAGACGAACTGTACGGCAAGGGCGTTTCGTATTGCGCCGTTTGCGACGGATTTTTCTTCCGCAACAAAACCGTCGTGGTGATCGGCGGCGGCGATACCGCAACCGAAGAAGCCCTATATCTGGCCAAACTGGCTCAAAAGGTCTATCTGGTTCACCGGCGCGATGCCTTGCGCGCCGGTATGATTTTACAGCAACGGGTAAAAGCGGAATGCAAAATTGAAATCCTGTGGAACACCATTGTCACAGCCATCAAGGCCGACGCCGCCGGGGTCAACGAGGTTGCGCTCAAAAACACGCAATCAGGCGCCGAGCGCGATCTGAGCACCGACGGGGTGTTCATCTTCATCGGCTTTGAGCCGAACAACCAACTGGTGCCGGCAGGCACCAACATGAACGCCGACGGCTACGTCATCACCGACGACAAGTGCGAAACCAACACCCCTGGTATCTATGTTATCGGTGACCTGCGTCAGAAATACGCCAAACAGATCGTCATCGCCGCCGGTGAAGGGGCAACCGCCGCCCTGGCCGCCGCACACTACGTCGAAACCAAAAAGAACGGCGGCGAGGTGTGTGAAGCACCGGCGTCGCTGTTTGAAACCGGCCGTAACTAATGGGCCGCATCTGAACTCCGGTTATGTATGAGCGTTATTTCGGCTTTTCCGAACGCCCGTTCAAGTTGGTGCCCAACCCGGCTTACCTGTATTTGAGCCGCAGTCATGAAGAGGCCCTGGCCCACCTGAGCTACGCCGTGGCCGAGGGCGACGGCTTTATGGAAATCACCGGTGAGGCCGGCACCGGCAAAACCACCTTGTGCCGCGCTTTTCTTGAAAAGCTGGACAAGGATACCGTGGCCGCGTACATTTTCAACCCGCGCCTGACCTCGGTCCAACTTCTGAAAGCCATCAACGACGAATTCGGCATCGATGCCACGCCCGACAGCATCAAAGAATTGATCGACATCCTGAACCGGTTCCTGATTCAACAAAAAGCGGCCGGCCGTAACGTCATTCTGCTGATCGACGAGGCGCAGAACCTGTCCAAAAAAGTCATCGAACAATTGCGCCTGTTGTCGAACCTGGAGACCACCACCAGCAAGCTGCTGCAAATCATCCTGGTGGGCCAGCCCGAACTGGGTGAGATGCTCGACTCGTACGAGCTGCGCCAATTAAGCCAGCGCATCACGCTAAGCTGGCACCTTACGCCCCTGTCTTTCAAGGAAGCCTGCCTGTACATCCAGCACCGCATCCGGGTTGCCGGAAATCAAACCCCGGTGAAATTTACCCCTTCCGCCTATCGCGCCATTTACAAATATTCCGGCGGAATTCCCCGCATGATCAACATCGTCTGTGACCGGGCCCTGCTCACCGCCTTCGGGCTCAATCAACAGCGCATTGCCCACCGCGTGGTACGGTCTGCCACCCGTGAACTGACCGGACGCGGCTTTGTTTTACCGCAAAGCAGCTTGACCGGCCCGCGCCGCAAGTACATCGTGACGGCGTTGATCGCAGCAGTGCTCATACTGGCCGGCGTGGCCGCCAGCCTGGAACAGGAAACCATCGCGCGACTCAACCAGGCGCTGGTATTTTACAAAGTTCCCCGGATCGACGACCAGACACCGATTCACATAGAACCGCAGGCCCCGGAGCCGGCCAAAGAAATAAACCGGGAAACCATGCCGGTTGACGCGCAGGCCATCTCGTTCGAACAATTCCTGCAACGGCAAAAAAAACTCACCAGCCGCCGCCACGCCCTGCAGGCCGGCATCCTCCTGTGGGGCGCCGATCCGTCGATCAATCCCCGTCTGGAAGGGATCGCACACGATCAAACCTACTTTCAGTTGGTCGCCAACGAAAAAGGGCTGTCGGTATATCCGCTGGCAAAAGACCTGGAATTGCTGTTCAAGACCAATTTACCGGCCATTCTCGCTTTTTATCTGCCGCAGGACCCTTACCCGCGCTATCTGACGATCAGCCGCCTGGAAAACGACACCATCGTCTTTTTGACCGACGGCGGAAGACAATTGCTCGGTTGGCCGCGGGATCAGATCGAACCGCTGTGGTCCCAAATGGCCTACGTGGTTTGGAAAAACTTTGCCGGCATCGACGGCACGATCCCGATCAACGCTTCCAACGAAGCCATCATGTCCCTGAAGGTGTTGCTGCAGGATATCGGCGTCGACGATCTTGCCATCGATGCGGATTACGACACCAGGACACGCAGTGCCGTGGCGCGTATTCAGCAAAAATATGCCATTGAACCGGACGGTCTGGTCGGACCGCTGACCAAGATATTTCTTTACAAAGAGAAAAAAACGTTGAAGATGCCGCTGTTGACATTATCCCCAACGTTGCAAAAACCGGAGGACGCCAGACCCCGCGTTGCCAAGGACTCGCGGTAGGTTGACTACAGCGCTTGGTTCTTGGCGCTTTGGCTCTGGATTGCAACGTTGTGGGGCTATCTCAGCCGTAACTGCGTCAAGGCGCACCGACACCATCATCCCCGGTAACCACCAGCAAACAGATCGGGAAAAGCCGTGAGCTCAATCTTAAAAGCCCTGAAAAAGCTCGAAACCGACACCGCCCCCCAAAGCCGCCAGCAGGCGGCGGTTCATCTGGACACCGCCCTGTCAGGCGACATCATCCGGCAGGGCCTCTGGTTGCAGATCAAGCGGCCATTGCTTGTTATCGTCGCCCTGGCGGTCATTGCCACTGGCTGGTGGCTCGTAAACAACCGGCCGGCGCCGGTGCCGACGACACTGCACGCCACGGTCGATGAAACGCCGCAAACCGGTCAGGCGCCCGTCACGCCGCAACCCAAGGTGTCGACCGCGCCGCAACCCAAACCTCCTGCCACGCCCCCTTTGGCTATAAAGCAGCCGCCCTTTCAGGCAACACCGCCGGCTGCGGTGAAATCCGATCCGCCCGCAAAGCCGACGCCCAAAGCCCGGGCACCGGTGCCGCCCCCGGTTAACGCCCGTAAACCGGCGCCCCCCCTGCCAACGCCCCCCGATATTAAACCGGAACCGCAAATCACGCCGGAACCGGTTTCCAGGCCCGATCCGGTACGAACAGCGCGGCCGCCCACGCCCAAACCGATCCCCGTTCCCCCGCAACCCCGTGAGACCGCCGTCCGGGTTTCGGGGGCGGACTTGAACATGCAAATTCAGGCCTTGGTCTGGTCTGAAACCCCTCAGGATCGTTTCGCGGTGATCAACGGTCAAATCGTGCGGGAAGGAAGTTCGTTTGAAGGAAAATCGATTGCTCAAATCGGTTGGGATTTCATTGAAATACGCGCGGGGAGCAAGTTGTACCGGCTCAATCAAGGCGAACCGTGACAAGAATCACCCGAACCGGTTCCTGAAACAGCAGGGTACAGAAAAGGATCGCAATTGGCCGAGAACGCCGCCAGGGGCCAAAAAATGCTATTTCCGGATGGGCACTAGCGAGCCCCAAGCAGCTCATTCGTAGATCCGCTGGCGTTTGCGGATCTGCTCCCGCTGCAGGGCGTATATGGATTCCAACAGATGTTTGCGCTGATCCGTGCTGATGGCGGTTATTTTCAAGGCATAATGAACGTCGCCGTTAGCGGCCTGCTTGTCCAGGCGAACCACGCGGGCCTGATCGACGTTGATTCTGACCGGTTGTTTGTTGAGCAACAACTCAATTTTCAGGTTGGTAATTTTTTGATCGACACGCAATTCCAGCCGCGAACCAGCACTCACGGCACCCCGCTTCAAGGTCGCCAGCATGCCGCCCCGGCTTATATTTTTCAAACCCAGTCGTATTCTTGACTGGTTCCAGGCAAACTCGACCACGGTGCTCGCCGGTACCGGAATCCGGAAATCACGGCGCCTTTGGAAGCGCTCGATCGACTCGGGCAACGGCACCCGGATTTCATTTTTATCCATCCGGCCGCCGAGGGTGCGAAAACGGTGCTGGATTTTGTCCTTGCCAAGACACTCAAAGTAAAAACGCCATTGCTTGATTCCCGCCACCGCCCGCTCAAACCCGACCGGTGGATCGATCACAAAATACGGCGTTTTGTTCTCCAGGCGCAGAGCCGTGATAATGGTCAAGCGCTCGTAATCCTGGCCCAGCATTTTAAACGTGACAATGGCATTATCGTCGATCAATTTCTGCAAGACACCGTGTCGCTGATCACCCCTGATTTGCTCAATGTCTGTCATTTTCGGTTCAACTGCATTTTTTATTTGGATTGAAACCCAGATGCTATTTCCAAATGGACACTAACTCATTATAATCTCACACTTTCATCCGGTTCGCAAGAACGGCGTCGGTCTTTAAATCCGCCAATTGCAGTCGCTCACATCGATTTTCAGCGCCGGACAATAAACCAGGGGTTCAGAATATCAGGTTTGTTGTAAACAAGTGGCTGATCAGTATCATGATGGACGACTTGGGCCCCGGCGCATTCGCAAACGGCCTGCCCGGCGGCCGTATCCCATTCACAGGTTGGTCCCAGGCGGGGATACAAGTGAGCCTGCCCCTCGGCCACCAAACAGAATTTCAGCGAACTGCCGGCCGAGACAAATTCGACGGTGCCGTGTTCCCGGCGCTGCGCTTCAACATAGGCCTTCAATTCATCCGATGCATGCGACCGGCTGCCGACGATGGTAAACGGTTTGGCGGCCCCGGCTTCGAGCGGCAGGCGTTGCGCCCCATCAAGCACCTGGGTCAGGCCGTCCCGGGTCTCATCAGTTGCATGCAACGGCAACGCAAGTTGCCGCAATTGCCGCAACAGCTCCGGTTCGCCCACCCGAAACGCTCCCAGCCCCTCCTCGGCAAAATAAAGCCGGTCTTTGACCGGCACAAAGACAACCCCCAACACCGGGCGCCCCTGGCGGGCCAACGCGATATTGACCGTGAATTCATCATTGCGTTTGACAAACTCCTTGGTCCCATCCAACGGATCGACGATCCACAGGGTCGACCAGTTCCGCCGCTCGGCAAACGGGATAGCACGCCCTTCTTCACTTAAAACCGGGAACCCGGTCGGTTCCAGATAGCGGCTGATGACGGCATGGGCATTTTGATCCGCCAATGTCAGCGGCGACTGGTCCTGTTTCTGCTGCACCGTAAAATCGGTCCGGTAAATTTTCAGAATCTCTTCGCCCGCCGCCAAGGCAGCGCACAGAGCGGTCAACAAATTCAAGTGAGTAGACATAATTCAACTTTCTGTTTTTAATGTTGTCGGCATCAGGGTTGCGGCGCCGGCGTTTTCAGCAAAGCGCCTTGAACAAATCCGCGAGACCCTCTTTCTTGGCATAACCCAGATCGATGGTGCGCGGTGCAGCATCGAATACCGCCGGCCGTTCGAACACAACCAACAGGATATGGTCGAGAAAACCGATGGCTTGCCGCAGTTGCGCCTTGTCGATATGCGGCATGCGCACGCCCTGCATCATCAGCGTTTCCATATTGCTCCGGGCCCACTTATACTCAAAGTCTTCCAACTGTTGCAAATGTTTTTGACACCGAAGCCGCTTGGCCATGATTGCGTTTTCAAGGGAAACAACGGTTCCGATTTCGTCCAGTAACGCCAGGGTGAACTTCAAGCAGGGCCAGTAGCGGTCGGACGCAGCCATCATCTTCGCGAAATACTTGTCCCAAAAAGAGATATGCGCGGATGTGCAATCCAGTTGTGCATTGCGAAACATGACCCGCGCCCGAAGACAATCGGTTTCGTCCAGATGGCTGCGAAGCAGGCGTGTCAGTTCAACCGGAAGTCTTCGATTTAATTTAAGGCGTTCCAAAAACCGCATCCAGGCGTCATCGTCAACCGGCACCAAAACCGGCTTGGCCCCTTCAGATAGCATAACAGGTGCGCGTGGCAAGTGCCGGCAAAGGTCCTGATGAATCAGAGCGACCCCGGATGCGTCCATGGCATCGTCGGCCAGCAACGTCTCAATTTTCAGTTGCAGGGTTTCATCCGGAAACAGAATCAAGTCCAATACCGTCTCTTGTTCCGGCTCGTCGACATCCAGCAAAAACCGGCCGATTTTTTCGGGGGTGGTGCGGCCGGTTGCCGATTCAATATACTGCAACGCATCACAGGTTAATTGCAAGCCGGGTTGTATAAGTGCTTCGATTTGCAAAGCTACCGGCGGCCGGGAGGCTTGGTCGGACATGGCAAGTATTCTTCACGGGTAAATGATTTACAGGTAATGGGCCATTTTCAGCATCAAGTCGTGCTTTTCCAGGGCACCAGGCAGACTTTCCTTTAACTGCCCATTGTCGAAAATAAACAGAAACGGCACCCCCAGCACATTATACCGCGCCGCGGTCTGCGGGCTGGTGGTCACGTTGAGTTTGGCAACCCGGATGCGGCCCCTGGCATCGGCAGCGAACTGATCGATCATCGGCCCCACCGTGACGCACGTCGGGCAGGTGTTGGAATAGCAGTATAACAGCACCGGCAGCGGGGCCTGGCGCACCACAGCGTCAAAAGTGGCATCGCTCACCATCACGGGATTCGGCTTCAGCAATTCCGAGGCGGCCAGCTCTGCCTTGCACTTGCCGCAATGGGCCACGTCCTGAAGCTTCGCGGCCGGCACCCGGTTTTTGGCGTGGCACACGGAGCAACGCAACATATACGGCCGCTCGCCGGCCCCGCCGGCCGTCAGAGGTTCATGGCATTTGCCGCATCTGGCCTGCTGCGCGGCTTCCTGGACCGGAACCCGGTTCAAGGTCCCACAATGACCGCATCGCAGCAGCTTTGTCCGGTCTTGAGTCGTCGTCATAACCTAAAAAACTCCTGAACAAAAATTAACATTCGAATTGCTCACAACATAACGCAAACGCCGCAAATAGCAACAACGTCCATTCCAAAACAAAAAAAGACACCAACCTTAATTCTTAATTCATAATTCTTAACTCTTAATTACCCTCCCTACGGCATCACCCCATACTTCTTCAACTTCTTGTGCAGGGTTTTACGGGTGATGCCCAACCGCCGGGCGGCCTCGCTTTTGTTGCCCCGGGCGGCCTGAAGGGTTTTGAGAATGGCCGCCTTTTCAACTTCATCCAAAGGTATCTGCCCGGTCAGCAACGCCTCGCCGGCGGCTTCCGGCGTCGCCGGTGCAGCCGTCTCGAAGTCAAGCGGCAGATCGGCAAGATCCAGGTACGCCCCCCGGGACAAAACAATCGCCCGCTCCGTGACATTGATCAACTCACGCACATTGCCCGGCCAGTCGTAGTGGGTCAGGGCGTTGACCGCCTGGGGGGTGAACCCTTTGATGTGTTTGCGGTTTTTTGCGGCCAGCCGGTCGGCAAAATGCTGCGCCAGCAACACAATGTCTTCGCGCCGAGCCCTCAACGGCGGCAGTTCCAGGGCAACCACATTCAGGCGGTAGTAAAGATCCTCACGAAACTCGCCCTGGCGCACCCGCTTGTGCAAATCGGCATTGGTCGCCGCCATCACCCGCACATCGACCGGAATCACCGCGTCGCCGCCCACGCGCGTCAACTCTCTTTCCTGCAACACGCGCAGCAATTTGGCCTGCATGGTCAGCGGCATTTCACTGATTTCGTCCAAAAACAGGCTGCCGCCGTCAGCTTGCAGAAAACGGCCGTCCTTGCGCCGGTCCGCACCGGTGAAGGCCCCCCTTTCATGACCGAAGAGTTCCGACTCCAGCAGGGTTTCGGTGATGGCGGCGCAGTTGATTTTGATGAACGGCCCGTTTTTACGCGAACTGTTATAGTGCAGCGCCCCTGCGATCAACTCCTTGCCGGTGCCCGACTCGCCGCAGATCAGCACCGTGGCCTCGGACGGCGCAACCTGGGCCACCGTATCGAGCAGCCGCACCATGGCCGGGCTTTGGCCGATGATCCGGTGCCGCTGGAACCGGTCCGTCAGATCGGCCTTGAGCTGCCGGTTTTCCGCTTTGAGCCGCGTGTGCTCCATGGCGCGATGGATGGTCAGCCGCAATTTTTCAAAATCAAGCGGTTTGGTCAAATAATCATAGGCCCCTTTTTTCAACGCTTCCACGGCGGTCTCAACAGATGAGTAAGCGGTCATGAGAACTACCGGAATGGCCGGGTTCAACTGTTTGATCCGGTCCAGCGCCTCGATGCCCGACACGTTCAGCATCCGGATATCCATCAGGATCAAATCGAACGGGCGTTCGCTCACCGCGTCCACGGCGCCGCTGCCGTCGTCGGCCTCGTGAATCGCATAGCCCCAGCCGCCCACCAGGGTTTTGAGCATGGTCCGGTGGGCCTTGTCGTCATCCACCACCAGGATGCTGTGCTTTACTGCCATCACCACGTCCTTTCAATCCGAATCGCTTCAATTCGGCGGGTTGTCCTGCACGGTTGCCAAGGGGAGTAAAACAATTACTTCGGTGCCCTGCCCCACGGTGCTGCGCAAGCGGATATCGCCCTGGTGGGCCTTGACAATGTTGTGCGCAATGGCCAGCCCAAGCCCGGTGCCGGTCGGTTTGGTCGTAAAATAGGGTTCCAGCACCTGGCCGATATCCTCGGCAGCGATACCGCAACCGGTGTCCGTCACCCGCAACGCCAGATAATCGCCGGCCGCCTCCGGTGCGATGGACACCCCCAGGGTGCCCCCGGCAGCCATGGCGTCAAAGGCGTTGATAAACAAGTTGAGCAGGACCTGATTGATCCGATCCGCGTCAAGGGCCACCCGGGGCGCATTCGCGGTAAAATCGCGGTCAATCCGGATGGTCTTTGTCTCGGCCTGATGCGCGATCAATTGCAACGCCTTCTCGACCACCCCTTGAACATCCGTTGCTTTGAGGGTCAACTTGATGGGACGGGCAAATTCGAGCAGTTGCCCGACCACACGATTGAGCCGGTCGACCTCCTGAATCATGATATCGGCGGTTTGCTGGTCCTGGGGCACGTCCTGATAGCGCTCTTTAAAATAGGTGGCAAATCCCTTGATCGAGCTCAGCGGATTGCGAATCTCATGGGCCACGCCGGCCGCCAGACGCCCGATGGCGGCCAGGCGTCGGTTGCGGGCCACCTGCAGGCGCAGGTCCTGAATTTCGCTCTGGTCCTTGAACAGCAACACGTAGCCCAACAAGCCATTGCTTTCATCCTGAAGCGCCGAGGCGCTTACCAAAAGCGGCACGCTGCGCTGGGACGGCAACGGGCAGTCAACCTCGTCTTCAAGTGCCGTTTGCCGCCCCACCACCGCCTTGAAGACGCGGCAGAGCGTTTGCGGCAGGACCGCGTGCATCGGTTGCCCCACCACCCGATCCGGTTTCAATGCCAGCAACGATTCGGCCAGATGATTCAACGACGTAACCTGATGAGCGGCATCGACGGTGATCACCCCCATGGGCATGTGGGCGACCAAGGTGTCGGAAAAGGCTTTGACCCGTGTAAGCGAAGCGCGCGCGGTGCGATAGCCCTGGGCCAGAAACAGCAGGACAATCCCGGCCAGTCCCGCCAGCAGCAACACCAGCCCCATAATGAGCGCATGGCGGCTGTCCGCCCGCAGGGCCGCTTCCATCGGCGCCATATCCAGCCCGACAAAAATGATGCGCGGCGGGGGCGGCTTGGCGTCAAAAGGCGGTGGGCGCTGTCCGCGCATCCGCCTCATCATGCCCGGCCTGCGGCCGTGGGGATGGGGATCGGCAGGGAGAAAGCGGCCATAAATCTCAAATACGTTTTGACCGGACGATAAGGTAACAATGCGCCAGTGCAACGCATCACCGGCGGCAATCACCTCCAGGGGCAGATCAAGGCCGTACATGCCGTCGATGCGGGTTTCATCGTTGTGTGCCCTGATGGTGCCCTCTTGATCGGTCACAACCAAATGAACAATATCATCCTGCCGGGCGGTTTCGGTCAGCAGATGTTGCAACCTGAAATTCCCGCCGCGCATGTGGCGCATGCCGGTCCGCGCACCGGCCTCAAAGGACCGGATCAGCGCGGCGCCCTTGTCCAACAGCAACCGGATACTGTTTTGCTTCTGACGATTGATGGTTTCATAAGTCATATAGGCAAAGATGGGAAACAGCACCACCACGGCCCCGATAACGATCCAGGGCGACACTCCGGTCCAGGATAATTTTCCGTGTGTTTTCATTGCCGAATACGATTTGTTTACTTTCTACCCGGTTGTACCTAATCTAATATAAAAACTGCTTCCAAAGTATCCACCACCGGCGGGCCCGGTGCAAGTTGAAATCACCGGTTTGTCGACTCACTGCAGTTTGGCATAAATATCGTGGGGATCAGTGCCGGCCAGACGGGCGATCTGTTTCATGGTCATTTCAGGCTGGGCGGTGATCCCGGCTGCGGCCAACTTGCGCAAGGCAGCGGCCACCGGCCGGTTTTCCTCCGCACAGACCTGGGTCAGGGTTTTACGTCCCAGGCCCACCTGCGGTCTTTTTGGGGTGGCCGTTTGCGATTGTGTGGTCCCCGCGGCTTTCAACAGGGTAAAAATCCGTTGCGGGGCGATCTTGTTGGCGCGGGCGATGGCAACCAACGTTTGCCGGGGCCCGTCAAAGCGAATCCGGTTGGCGCGCAAGGTCTTTTGGGCCGTGGCCACATCAAAGCCCATATGTCTGCAAAACGCCTCCAGAGAACTCAATTCAGCATGGCCGTAGGGCGGATTGCCGTATTCGGTTTCCCAGTGCGCCTTGACGCGGTCCACGGCGGCCAGCACACCGCCGACGCCGGGCCATTCAAAAAAGGCACCCAGGGTCACCCCCATGGTGATAAGCAGTGCCAGACTGAGCTCCGGGGTCTTCAGACTGATCTTGCGGGCCGAATTTTTCATGTAATTGACCACCGGTTTCCAATTCAGACAGATGTGCCAGATCGCGGTCACCAGGAATAACATGGAAACAATCACATGGATGTTGTTCAGGGCCTGCTTGGTCAATCCCAGAAACCGCCAGTCAGCCCAGTAGGCGACACGGCCCGGTGGCGTGATGTACATGACCAGGCCGGTAAAGGCGAGCACCGCGAACGCAAACAAGGTGAGCAGGGAGATAAGCCTGCGCGATCGAATTGCCAACATAATTTCCTCCTCCGTATTTTTTTCAATGAGACAGAAAAACACGCCGTCACCCCGGCGAAAGCCGGGGTCCAGAATCCAAACGACAAAATACCTTTTTTGCTTATTTGTCGCCCCAACCTGACCTGAAGCCGGGCGCCTAAAATGTGAAATTATTTTTGCGCGAGCCCTTAAGGCCGGTTATTCACCAATTCATGATTTTGCAACCGTCATGCCGAGCGCGCATCGAAGATTGATTGTGCCACAATGCGCACCCTATTTCGAAAAACCCAATTAGTGTCCATCCGGAAATAGTAGAATCGAAACAGCCCCACCCGCGCGTAAAAAAATCGATTGCATTTTCAAGACGCAGTCTTATATAAATTGAGGTCATTCGCAATTTCTGTTTCTGGAAAATTCTCGCGCACCATCCACTAACAATCAGTTCCGTTAAACAATTCAATTCCTAAAAGCGCATTTGGTCCACAAAACAAGGAGGTCTAAACATGCAGGATGTTGTAATCATCTCCGGCGCCCGAACCCCGGTCGGTGTTTTCGGCGGCAGTTTAAAAGACGCACCGGTGGCCCAACTGGGGGCCATCGCACTGAAGGAAACGCTGAAGAAAGCCGGTCTGCGGCCGGTGGCCAGCGAAAATCTGGTCCGGCACGAACCGGCGGCATTGGCTGGTCAAGGGGCCGTTGATCTGGAAAAAGAAGCCCATGACTATGACGAAGGCTTGCAGCCGGTCCAGGTGGACGAAGTGATCATGGGCAACGTGGTCGGCGCCGGTCAGGGACAGAACGTGGCCCGTCAGGCCATGCTTCGCGCCGGTATCCCCAAGGAAGGCAGCGCCTTTACCGTCAACAAGGTATGCGCGTCGGGCATGAAGGCGGTGAGTCTGGCGGCCCAGGCCATTCGATACGGCGAGGCCGATGTCATTCTGGCCGGTGGCATGGAAAACATGAGCATGATCCCTTACGTGCTGCCCAATGCCCGCTGGGGCGCCCGTATGGGCAACAGTGACATGGTTGACCTGATCGTCTTCGACGGCCTGTTTGAAATCTTCTACGGCTATCATATGGGCGTCACCGCCGAAAACATAGCCGCCACCTATGACATTTCCCGTAGCGCGCAGGACGAGCTGGGCGCCCTGAGTCACCAACGGGCCCGTCAGGCCATCCAGGACGGCCTGTTCGCGCACGAGGTGGTGCCGGTCACGATTCCACAGCGAAAAGGGGATCCGGTGGTTTTCGACACTGACGAGCGCCCCATGGACACCACCGCGGAAAAAATGGCCCGCCTGCGCCCGGCATTCAAGAAAGACGGCAGCGTCACCGCCGGCAACGCCTCGGGGATCAACGACGCGGCCGCAGCCTTGCTGCTCATGTCGGCCGCCAAAGCCAAGGAACTGGGCGTCACCCCCCTGGTCAAAATCAGAGCCACCGCGGCCGGCGGCGTCGACCCGGCCTACATGGGGCTGGGGCCGATCCCGGCCGTCAAAAAAATACTTGATCGCGAGAAACTGGCCATCGACGATTTCGGCACCGTGGAACTCAATGAAGCCTTTGCCGTCCAGGCCCTGGCGTGTATCCGCGAACTTAAGTGCGACATGGATAAAACCAACCCGCTGGGCAGCGGCATCTCCATCGGCCATCCCATCGGCTGCACCGGTGCACGGATTATTCTGACCCTGATGAACCAAATGCTTCGCAAGGACCAGGACCTGGGCCTCGCCACGTTGTGCATCGGCGGCGGCCAGGGCATGGCCACGGTTCTCGAACGCGTATAATTCACATACAATCCATCACTTTCACTTTCAACGCAAAGGAGGCGTAAATGTTAACCATCAAGGATGCAGTTGCCGTGATCACCGGCGGCGCCAGTGGTATCGGCTTGGCCGTGGCGCGCTATTGGGTGGAGCAGGGCGGCAAGGTCGTACTGGCCGACGTGGCCGCGGAAGCACTGGCGGAAGCTGAAAAACAGATTACCGAATTAGGCGGCGACGTGGCCACCGTTGTCTGCAACGTCACCAAGGAAGAAGACTGCGGCCGCCTGGCCGACACCGCCATTGAAAAATTCGGTCAAATCAACCTGGTCGCCCCCTTTGCCGGCATCATCATGGACGGGTTGATGCTCAAGACCGACCGTGAAACCGGCAAGGTCGAAGATAAAATGGGCCTGGAACAATTTCAAAAAGTAATCGACATCAATCTCACCGGTGTGTTTCTAACCGTGCGTGAATGCGCCGAACGGATGGTCAACAACGACAACCGCGGCTTGATCTGTCTGGTCTCTTCCACTGGCTCGCTGGGAACCGCCGGCCAACTCAACTACAGTTCCACCAAGGCGGCCATGTCGGTCATGCCCAAGGTCATCACCGCCGAATTCTTCCGGCGCAAATTCGCCGACAAAATTCGTTGCGTGGCCATCGCACCGGGTTACGTGGGCACCCCCATGGTGAAAAACATGAACCAGAAAGCATTGGACCGGATTCTGGAAAACGTGCCCATCGGCCGTCTGGTTGAACCGGAAGAAGTCGCCTCGCTGGTTTGCGAACTCTACCGCAACGAAGCCTTAGCCGGTGATATCTTTTACATCCACGGCGGTTTGCGGCTCGGTTCAAAAGGATGATCTGTTGCGGATGGAATCATTAGATCCGGATTCCGGGGCTGCCCCCGACCCGATCCGGGGTTCACCGGAATGACGCAGGAAAATACTTCGTCTTTATCGCCTCAGGGCTCGCGTAAAAATAATTTCACATTTTTGCGCGAGCCCTAAGTATTAAAAATCAATTTCGTAGGTCAACCGGAATCCATAGTCCGGCAGGGGCGCGAACTGCAAATTATCGGTATGCGTCCTGGCCCAGTCCGGCGCCCAGGTTTGCGTTTGCACAAAACGATACCCCTGCCACAGCGCCATTGCAGTAACTCCGGCGGCAAACGCGTTGGCGGTGCCTTCATCCGAATAGTACTCCACACCTTGCAAATCGCCCTGGTACGAGTTGTCGCGCTCATAGTTGGTGCGCCGGATAAACCAGTAATCCAGGGCATAGGAAATGGGGTTGATGATATTCCAGGCCATCATCCCGCGCACAAACGGATCGTTTTTGTCGATCCGGTCGGTATGCAGAATGATTTCCGCTCCCACGACCTGGGCCGCCAATCCGGCGGAACTGATAATGAAACCGGCCGTGTCGTTATCCGCCCGCTCTTCAAAGGTGAACGGCTGGTTGTAGTTGCCGGCTTCCCAATCCATATCGGTGCCGGTGGCCGCCCCGGCAACCATGTGAGCCCCTTCATGAACCGCAAACGCAGTTACGACACCGACGGTAAATTTGGCGATGGCGGTCCAACCGGACTTTTTTTCTTCAGCATGGGCACACAGAGTAAAGGTGAGAAGCAAGATCGCCGTGAAAAAAAAAGTGGCCGTCCGCATGATAAAACACGGAGACAACATTTTCATTGCAAAGCATCCTTTGGATAAACCGGATCGCCGGAACAGGCAGCCGCCTTACCGGAATCCGATTTTTTAAAAAATCATTATCGACTGAACGCCGCTTGTGACCTAAACATCGGCCGACAAGCCAGGGACCTTTACAATAAATGTTGCGCGACCCAAATGCGCCGCTTCTGATCCGTAGCGCGGGTCTTGTCCCGGCAAGATGTCCCAACGGTGCCGAAAGGCCGCTCGGCACGCCATTTGCTTTTGTATAACACACTTGCCCAAACCCCACCTTTTTTGGGGCCATGCGGCCCCACGCAGCAGCCCATGGGCATTCCGATACACGCACAAAGACCCCACTGACTTCTTTTGACACAATTGGAACACCTAATTAAGGTTTTCCCTCCCCAAAATTCAGGAATTCCCTGATTTACAGAAAACGTGAAGAGCGCTATCAGTCTAATTAAGGTTTTGGATGAATATCACTCACCGGCTCTTTGACATTATGCATCATCAAGACACCTATGAATCCACTACCAGTCCCATTTATCCTGTGGACACTCTCGATGATACGCCTGAACGAAATAGAAATAAGGTAAATGCCGCGGATTATGGCGTGGTTCGCGCGCGACAACCTTTGTAATATAAAAGTTTTGTGGTTCGGCTCCCACTCTTGAGTCTTCTGCAGTAAACGCCCGGAAAGCGATTCTCTCCCCCTTCCCGACTATAGGCCGAAGCACAAGAAGCCGATACCCGGTCGTATGACCGGGTATCGGTACTCACCCCTTAAACCAAATTGCCAAAGGAGGACACCTCACATGAAAGCGATTGATCAGAACCAGATTAACAACAACATGGCCTTTCGCTCCGATGACGACGATGACGATGACGGCAAAGTAGTATGGCAGCACGGCCTTGCCGCTCCCGAGTTCAAAATGCATTTTGAATCGGTTGAAGGGGATGATCGTGACGACGCAATGTGGTATCCGCAGTTCAACCTCGCACTGCCGTATAATCCCACTGAAAATGGCCCTCCCCTGCCGCAGACGTTTCAAAACCTGTTTGATCAAATGAGCTCCGCATTCAGCCACTCCGTGAGTTCGGCTTCCGCGACCGCGCAGGCAACAGCCGTTTCGGTCATTCCCCCAACACCGCAGTTCAGTTTGCCCACACCGCCTCAAGTCGCCATGCCGGCCGACACCGGCGATGCACTTGACCGCGCCCTGGCCGCGCTGAAAGCCGAGGGCGGCGACCGCGATGACTACCGGGATGTCGTGGAAGAGGTCTACGAGGCCATAGATGACGGGGTGACACGTGACTCCCTGGCGAACACAATAACCACATTCCTGGACATCGGCGGCCAAAAGCATGTGGGTATCGACGATATCCAGGATGAGTTGGAAGAGATGATCGACGATATGGCCAGTGGTGTCGAAGACGCGCTGGACAACCACGTTGCAAATGACAAAGTCGTCGCAGCCATCAGCAATTTTCTGACCGAAAGTACTCAGAATTTAACCGGCTTGGATCGAATGAGCGACCAGATTGAGGACATTCTCGATAATATGGCTTAAAGATACCGCAGGGCGCTCCTGCCAGATTAAAACAAGGTGAAAAGCGCCCCGGATTCATAAACGAAGGAGGAGAATCATGACCTCAGTTAACCAAAAAAAAGTGGGCGCAAGTTCAACCGAAGTAAAAGATGGTGATATCGGTACGGTAGAAAGAACAACCGCCGTTGCCGCTCCGGATTTCGCCGTGGCTTACAACTCGGTTTCCGGCGATGACAGCCCTGCAAGTTCTTTGGGGTGGTACCCGCAATTCGGACTTAAATTGCCGGTTAATGCCAAAGGCACGCCCCCGACCCCCATGCCGCAAACCTTTCAAGGCATGATTGGCACAATGAGCGACTCTTTCAGCTCAGCGTCGGCATATGCGTCGGCGTCGGCGTCGGCAAGTGCATCCGCGTCGGTAAGCGAACCGGCCGCGGTCTCCCCGCCTCCCGCAACCAACAGTGGTGATGCACTTGATCGCGCCCTGGCCGCGCTGAAAGCGCTCGGCGGTAATCCCGCACTTTATGAAAGAGCGCACGCGGAAGTATTGGAAGCCGTGGGCAAGGGGGCAACCCGCGACTCCATGGCCGAAGTGCTCAATACCCTCATGGCAGTCACCCAGCGACGAGGCGATGCGATCGATTTTCTGCTGCATGAAGTCTGGAATGCAGCCGACAATATCGGCGATGTAGCCAGATTCCTGCCACAACGGGGCATTTCGAGCGCCGACTTTTCCGCCAAGATCAGCAGTGTGTTGCAGGACGGCTTGGCAAATGTTTACAACGCGGACCAAATTGAGGACATATTGGACCTTACCTTGCGAGCATACGCCAATGTGCCGCAGGCGCTGTCGCCCTGATCAGGACCATTAGTTCGTGCCATCCGGAAAAAGAAATCCGGCACCTGTAACACCCAATTGACCAGTCGAACCATGTAATTGCAGTCTATGGTTGTGTTAACCGGCACCGACCACGCAGTTCTTAATTAAACCGCAAACGCTGAGGAGGTAATGTATGAAACCGATAACGCGGCAACCCGATGTCAAAGGCCCTGAGTTTGATGTTGAATTTCATGCAATTAAAAATGATGAGGGGCAAGCCGCGACGTGGTATCCGCAGTTTGGGCTCACATTGCCGGATAAACCGAAATTAGAGGGCTTCGAAAACAACGGCGGCAATGATGCTGTATTGCAGGCCGCCACGCAAACAATGCTCCAAATCAGTGGAGCCTTTGCGGATGCGGATGCATCGGCGGATGCGTCGGTCGAACCGCAACCGCAGCAGCCTCAGACGGCACCGCAGGTTCCCGCGCAACCACAACAACCTCAGCCTCAGGTGCAGCCACAACCGCAACCTCAGGTGCTGCCGCAAGCACCCCCGCAGCCACAACCACAGGTGCCAAGCAGTCAAGCCATTGCGGTTGCATCGGTGGAAACGTCGGTCGAACCGCAGCAGCCTCAGGTGCTGCCGCAACCTCAGCCTCAGCAACCCCAGGTGTTGCCGCAAGCACCTTCACAACCACAGCCGCCAAGCAGTGAAGCCATTGCGGATGCGTCGGTCGAACCGCAATCGCAGCAGCCACAGGCGCCTCCACAGCCGCAACCGCAACAACCTCAGGTGGTGCTGCCGCAAGCCCCCCCGCAACCACAGGTACCGACGAGTGTAGCCTTCGCAGCGGCATCGGCGGTAGTGTCAGCCGCACAGGAACCGCAGCAGCCTCAGACGGAGCCGCAGGCTCCCGCGCAACCGCAACAACCACAGGCGCCTCCACAGCCGCAAGCGCCCTCGCAACCACAGTGTTCGAAGAGCGACATGCTGGAGGGCAAAATGCCGAAGGTCGAGATGCCGAAGGTGGAAATACCGAAGGTGGAAATGCCGAAGATGGAAATGCCGAAGGTGGAAATGCCGAAGGTAGAAATGCCGAAGGTCGAGATGCCAAAGGTGGAAATGCCGAAGGTCGAGATGCCAAAGGTGGAAATGCCGAGGGTAGAAATGCCGAAGGTAGAAATGCCGAAGGTCGAGATGCCGAAGGTGGAAATGCCGAAGGTGGAAATGCCGAAGATAGAAATGCCGAAGGTGGAAATGCCGAAGGTCGAGATGCCGAAGGTGGAAATGCCGAGGGTAGAAATGCCGAAGGCTGAGATGCCGAAGGTAGAAATGCCGAAGGTCGAGATGCCGAAGGTGGAAATGCCGAAGGT
>JANQIE010000301.1 GCA_028282295.1 Desulfobacterales bacterium
ATTAGATACTTCTAATCGTTTATAAAAATATCGTCCAAATTGGAAATTGAGACTTGACGGTTCGCCCCATAGAAGGGTGGGCCATGCCCACCAGATTGAATTTTTTTATTGGATTTACCCGTTAAATTTCCAGATGTGGTTACCTTGAGAAAATCAACCGCGCCTCTTGCATCCGGACCGCGAATCGGCATAGTATCGAAAACCGCGCTATTGTGTCGGCCGGCATCCCGGCTATTCGCGAGCCCTGAGTAAAAGCGTTTCCCGAGATCGAGAATTAACAATGCGGCTATCCGTAAAACCGTGTTTCGAGCCATGACCCGTTTTCTCTTCTGCCTTGCCTGTTTGTTTTGTTTCTGGGGAAGTCTCGCCCCGGTTTTGTGCGAAGACATCTCGGTCTGGATTATGGCGAGTGAAGTCACCGCCGGCCGGTCGCCCACGCCGGAACAAATCGAAGCATTTCACGCCAAGTACCCCCACGCAACCATTGCTATCGGCAAAAACCGCACCGCAAGCCAACACGTCCTGCTGGCCAATGAGGCCGTCTTTGAAGCGATTCAAACCTTTACGGATGCATTTAACGCCAGGTACGGCAGCGATCTGCGCGTGCACGTGAAGCTGGTCGGCTGGCATACCGATCCCTTGGGGCAACTCATTGCCGATGCCCGGCGCGAAGGGGTCGACATCGTGCAGGTCGGTTCCACCTGGATCGCGCTGCTGGCCCACCATGAAGTACTTCGGGACATCACTGATCTGGTCCGGCCGCGGGCCCATGAGTTTATCAACGTGGCGGTTCAGGCCGGTCATTACGGCGACCCGCCCGGAAATTATGCCATCCCGTTGAGCGTCGATATCCGTACCTGGTACTATAACCGGCAACTGTTGACCCGCGCGGGGATCGATGTGAGCACCATCCGCACCCTGGCCGATTTACCCACGGCGTGCAGCAAATTCCGGCAACGGAGCCGGGCCTGGTTTCTGGGACTGCCCACCGCCGCCGATGACTACAGCACCCTGCACCTTGCGATGACCTGGATCTGGGGATGGGGCGGCAGTATCATCACCCCGGAAAACCGGGTCGATCTGCTCAGCGAAAAAGTGATCGATGCCGTTGCCGCCTACGTCGCCCTGGCCCTGCAAGGATGCGCGCCCCTGCCGGGCCGTGACGGCCGGGGCCTGCGGCTGATCGATATCGAAAAAGACTTTTTACGGGACCGGTACGCCTTTATCATCATCGGCCCCTGGATTCAGGACGCCCTGGACGCAGGCCCTGCCGGTCCCTATGTCAACCTGGGCTCACTTCCCGGTCCGGACGGCGCCTCGCCCAACATGTTCACCGGCGGCAGTCACCTGGCCCTGGTCAATTCCGAGCGGACACCCCTGGAAGAAAAAGCGGCCCGCGAACTGCTGACCGGACTGGCCGTCAACGGCATCCAGAGCGCCGGCTTGTCGCCGCACAAAGCCAAGCTCGAGCAGATGTTGCGCGATCCGAAAATGAAGACCTATCCCATGGTCCTGCTTCGGCAGGAATCGCGCACGTTTCCGACCCATCCGGCCTGGGGCGAAATCGAAGGCATCCTTTTGAACCATCTGGCCGCCATCTTCCAAACCGCTGCCGTCCATCCCGACATCGGCGCGGATGCCCTGCGGGCAGTTATCCGCAATGAACTTCGTGGTGCGAAAAACAAAATCGATCGCCTGATCGCCCCCTCCCGCCTGCCCGTGTGGATATACGGTGCCACCGGCCTGCTCGTGGCGGGCGGCCTGCTGCTGCTGCGCGGGCGGGCGCACAGGCAGGGGCCCGGCAAGGAAGAGTTGGTGCGGCGCTTTCGGCGCATCAAAGAGATGCTGCATGCCGCCAAAGTCTGGAACGGCCGGCTCGACGACGCCAATTGCGACAGTGTCCGCGCCTGGCTTGTCCGGCGCATCGACGGCGTGCTGCAGCAATTACTTTTTTTTAAAAAAGTCAGAGACCCCCGGGTGCAGGATATATTGATCTGTGTCCGGCAGGCCCGTCCGGCCATCGCCGGCTACAAGGACGAAATACTACAAACCGGTCGGCCGGTCAGAGCTTACGAAGAACGGTTGATCGGCTATTTTGAAGATCGTATCCGGCCGCTGATCAACAACATGTCCGATATGCTGGAAACTTACTGCGTGCCGTCCAACAGGTTCCAGGCAATGGTTGCCGAGCTGCAGAAACTCTATCCGTTTAAAGCCGGGATCGACCGCAAGCTCGGCAGCCTGCTCATCCGGCCGGAGGATTTGTACCTGTGTCTGGAAAACCTGCTGGAAAACGCGCACAAGGCGGTTTGCGATCAAAACACCCCGTGTATTGAACTGCAGGTGCGGCGTGAAGTAAATTACGTGACCATCGCCATTTGCGATAACGGCGCCGCCTTTTGCGAAGATGAACTGACCCGGTTGATGGACCGGGGGCACGGGGTCAAGGATGTTTGCAATATTCTTGCAAAATGGGAAGGTGAACTGAGCCTGCGAGCCGCGTCCGATCCGGCGGTCAAGCCTGCCGTGGTAATGAAAATCAAACACTTGTAAAGGAGCCGGTCATGCAACCGAAAATTTTACTGGTTGACGATGATGAAGAAAATTTTTTGAAGGTCGTGATCGACCGCCTGCGCGTCCGGTTGCCTGACGTGCGGGTCGACTGGCGCACGACAATCCAGGCGGCGGAGAATTTTATCGCGATGAACCTGCCGGATATCGTGGTTGTTGATATGAACCTGCCGCTTACACCGGGGGATGATCCGGAGGACGGCGCGGGAATGCAGCTTGTCGGTTTTGTCCGCCGGATGACCAACCGCACCGTGATTATTCTCGTGACCGGCGAAACACGCCCGCAAATGCAGGATGAGTACTTGAACCGCGGACTCAGCGCCGGCGTCAATGAAGTTATCTTAAAGGAGAGCCGTGTCAATTACGTTGAGTTGCTGATTGCAAGGATTGCGCACCTGACCCGCCTGCTGCTTAAACTGCGCACCAGTGTCGGCAAGAATATCGGCGACAACATTCTGCTTCATCGCCTGTCGCCCGCCATGGTCGATTACTACTGCCGGCGGTTTAGCCAGTATACATTCATTCCTGTCGATTCGGTGCAAGCCGCCATGGACGCGTGCGATCGCCATCTGATCCAGGCCTGCATCGTCGCCGTTGAAGCCGACCGGGACGCCTGTTTCCAATTTATCCGGCGGTTTTACAACCTGCGCCGGGACATCCCCGTGGTGGCCCTCACCACCCAGGACAGTGTGCGCGGTTTTGACGGTTTAAAGCGCGCCTTGCGCGACGGGGCGATGGCGGCGGTGCGGCATGTGGAAGACTCCGACTATGCCGATGCCGTCCTGGACAAGACCGTGAGATTCAGGCAGGCCAAGCTGGACCGTTTTGACGATGTCGTCGGCACCCACCCGGCCCTTTTAAAGGCGCTCGGTCTGGCCGATATCGCCGCGCGCAGCAGCGGCCCGGTTCTGATTGCCGGTGAGAGCGGCACCGGCAAGGAACTGGTCGCCAACGGCATCAACCGGTTGAGCGGGCGCACGGGCGGCTATGTCAACCTGAACTGTGCCTGTCTGCCCGGACATCTGTTGGAAAGTGAACTCTTCGGGCACGAAAAAGGCGCCTTTACCGGGGCCTCGCGCATGAAAGAAGGGTTGTTCGCCAAAGCCGACGGCGGCACCATTTTTCTTGATGAAATCACCGAACTGCCCCTTGATATGCAGGCCAAGCTGTTGAAAGTCATTGAAAACATGACCCTGCGCCGCGTGGGCGGCACCGAAACCATCCGTCTGGATGTCAAGGTCATCGCGGCCACCAACAGGAACATCGCCCGCATGGTCCGGCGCGGCGAATTTCGCAATGATCTGTACCAGCGGCTAAAAGTTTTTACGGTCACCCTGCCGTCGCTGGCCGAGCGGGCCTCGGATGTTCCCCGGCTCGTCTATTACTATATCGACCGGATCTCCAAGCGGGAGAATAAAGGCGTTATCGGCATCGACGAAGATGCCATGGCGCTTATTTCGACCCATGACTGGTCCAACGGCAATGTCCGGGAATTGAAAAATGCGCTGGAAAAGATCATCGCCTACCATCCCGAAGGGCGTGAAAGTATTCACCGGCAGGACGTGGCCGGCGCCCTGGGCGACGACCTGTTTGCCAACAATGCCGCGCGAACGTTGAACATCGATGTGCCGCCGGAACTCAAACTCAAGGAAGCAGAGAAATGGGCCGGGTTCAAATACTGCCTCAACCACCTGAAGCTCACGCTGACCCGGCACAACAGCTACAGCGTCGGCGATGACGAACGCAACGCCGTGATGCGCAAACTCGGCATCGGTTCGCCAACCACCTTCTACGGTTGCGTCGACAAGGGACTGGAACTGGCCGCCAAAATAAGCCGGCGCGCCAACGGTGATGCGTCAGTGCACGAGGCGCTCAAACTGATCGACATCGGCAACAACAAGGGCGTGGAGAAATTCGTCCGGGACCGGTTCAACCGCACCGACAAAAACGCTTAGGGCTCGCGCAAAAATAATTTCACATTTTAGGCGCCCGGATTTAGGTCAGGTTGATTCGATCTGAAGTGCCAAAACCGCAGCCATAGCAAGCTATGGCGAGGATTTTGGGACCGAAGATCGGACCAAGATGACCTGAAGCCGGGATGCATAAAATGTGAAATTATTTTTGCGCGAGCCCT
>JANQIE010000037.1 GCA_028282295.1 Desulfobacterales bacterium
TGTTGGAAAAAAATAAAGTACTAACCCGGCAATAAAATACCTTTAAAATTGTGATTCCGGCGAGCGCCGGAATCAAGCGTCAATTCTGGATGCCGGATCAAGTCCGGCATGACGACGGTTTGCGTATTTAGTCGCCGGTTTTGCGCGAGCCCTGAATTTGTTCAGGCTTTTTTTTGTCGCAGAGTCTGTCATGGCATTTCTTTGCGACTTTGGGAAAACAGGGCCGGATCGCCCTTTACGATTTTTTTAAAGACTGCTTCTGTTTTTTTTACCATGGATTCGAACCTGCTTGAGGCGCTTGAAGTTTCGGGTGCGGCCCGAAAGGTCTCTGGTGCCCGTGCCTCCGGCAAAGGTGCTTCAACTTCAACCAGCCGTCCACCGCCTAAGAATCGAAATCTGGGACCCTGTGGGCTTAAAGCAAGTTGCGTGTCGGGTTGCAGTTGCGCCATCCCGGAAATGGGGATGTTGTCGATCAGGATGGTATTGGCGCCGGTGAGATCTTTGATCCAGTATTGCCCCTGGTCTAAATAGACCTGGGCATGTTGATCATGGACAGCGGGGTGGTTTATCACGAAATTGTGATGGGCCGCTTTGCCCAATGTGATGGGCAGTGATTGGAACGATTTGATTGTCGGCCCGTATTGGACGACAAAAGGGGGGGTGACGTTTTGTGGTGTCGGTGAAGAAGATGATGGCGGTGCCGCGGCCGAATCAGGCGGTGCCGTTGTGGGGGCTGAAGCCGGCGTAACAGGCACGGGCGGTGCCACTGGCGGCGTCTGAGGACAGGGCGCCGGCTGAAGTAGGGTCTGGGTAAGAAAACTGACCTTTGGGCCGCCTTCGAAGAATGTGAATACATCGCCTTCCTTAAGATACGTTTCAGTTATCTGTTGCCCATTGACAAAGGTGCCGTTTGTGCTCTGGTCGATCAATTTAAAATGATTGCTTTCCCGAACAATTTTAGCGTGTTTACGGGAAAGCATGACGGCGTCCTTGGGAAATTGCACTTGGCAATCCGGATGGCGGCCAATGAGAATTTGCGGGCATGCGAATTCCTGAATCTCGCCTTTAAAAGGGCCTTCAATGTGGATCAACTGCACGATGATATTCGCAATGGTACTCATTGTTGTTAAACCCTGGTTGTTATGGTCCGCAAGACGTTGCCGTCATAGTTTCCGCATGCGTGTTATTCTTTATCCAGCTTGCCGACCAGTGATAGTGTGAAAAAAGCACCCATGTATTTAAAGTGGGGACGCACTTTCATTCCCACACGATACCAACCCGGTTCGCCTTCCACATCTTCGACAACAATCTGAGCCTGCCGAAGCGGTCTGCGGCTGCGAACCGACGCCGGCGGGTTATCCTGATCCGCCACGTATTGGCGGATCCAGGCATTAAGCTCTCTTTCCAGATCCATGCGATCTTTCCAGCTACCGATGTTTTCCCGTTGGATCACTTTCAGATAATGCGCCAAACGGTTGACCACGAACATATAGGGCATCTGGGTACTTAATTTGTAATTCAGCTCTTCTTTTTTGTTTTCCGGATTGTTTCCGAAAAATCTGGGTTTCTGAGTGGCGTTGGCGGAAAAAAAACATGCACTATCACTGCCTTTGCGCATAGTCAAGGCCATGAATCCTTCTTCAGCCAATTCAAATTCACGTCGTTCCGAAATCAACACCTCGGTGGGAATTTTGGTCTGGACGGCGCCCATGGACTCAAATTGATGCAGGGGCAGATCCTCCACCGTACCGCCTCCCATGGGACCGATAATATTGGAGCACCAGCGGTATTTGGCAAAACTGGCGGTTAAGCGCGAGGCAAACGCAAACGCGGTGTTGCCCCAGAGGTATTGTTCATGAGAACCGGAAACATTTTCTTCATAATTAAATGTTTTTACCGGTTGGGTATCTTTCCCATAGGGCAATCTGAGCAGAAAACGCGGCGTGGTCAAGGCCACGTAGCGGGCGTTTTCAGATTTTCTGAAAGACTGCCATTTGGCATATTGGGGCCCTTCAAAAATGCTGGGCAGGTCTTTCAGGTTGGGTAACTCCTGGAAACTTTCGACACCAAAAAACCGGGGGCCGGCCGCAGCAATAAAGGGGGCATGCGACATGGCGGACACGGCGGCTACGGATTGCAGCAACTTGATATCCTGCGGACCGGGACCAAAATCAAAGTTGGCGATAATATTTCCATAGGGCTGTCCGCCGAATTGTCCGTATTCGGCGGTATAGACCGTTTTATAGAGCCCGGACTTGGAAATTTCAGGTGAATCTTCAAAATCCTCCAATAGTTCTTCTTTGGTGGCATTGAGGATCTCAATGCGGACATTTTCCCTGAAGTCGGTTCGGCCGACCAGATATTTGAGGGCGCGCCATGATGATTCCAGCTTTTGGAACTGCGGGTGGTGAAGAATCGCATCCAGTTGTGCGCTTATCTTCCGGTCGATTCCGGCAATCAGGTCATCGATAACGGCATTGGAAACCGTATCGATTTTCCGGCTGGGTGCCACCAACTGCGCCAAAAGGGTTTCGACGCCCTTTTTGGCAAGATTATATCCTTCATCGGCAGGTCTCAGTTTTGTGGCTGCAATGATATCGTACAACAAAGACGTCTCTTCGGTCGTCTGAACGTCCATGACAGCTACCTGTGCTTTTTGTCCTTGCGCCATTGGCCTCTTCCTTTCTATTCTTCTTCGTCGTAACTGAGTTCTTCAAGTAATTTCTGTCTGGCGGCGTCATCCGTGACAAGCGCCTGGATTTTTTTGCGAAATTCAGGGCGATTACTCATCGGGTTTTTCAATGATTGCAGCGCCTCGCGCAGCTCCAGCAGTTTTTTAAGTTCAGGGGTGCTGCGCGCCACCGCTTCAGGATCAAAATCATTGATGGCGTCAAATTTCAAGGAAACTGCTATTTCGCCCTTTGCATTGTCCGACAGTTTGTCCGATACGCTGATATCCAGCTTCAGATCTTGACCTTTCATGACTTCATTGAAATTGTCTTTGTCAATGTTGATCGGTTCGCGGTCCTCGATCATACGATCGTCTTTTTGTGAGGTATAATCACCCACAACCAACAGCTTCAGGGGTAGTTCCACCTCTGCCTGGGCCTCGCCGGTAGCCGGCCGGTAAACGATATTGACCCTCTCCTTGGGGGCAACGGTAGATTCTTTTGTCATGACAACTCTCCCTTTTTTCTTTTTTGATTGATTTGTGATGGATATGTTTGTGTTTTTTTACCGGATGGGCATTCATCACCCCGGTAGCAACCTGACGGCCTCAGCCGGATTAATTTGCGCGATGCGGTTCAATATCTTGTCCGCGCGCCGTTTGTGCTCGCTTTCGGTCAGTGCATGGTAGCCTTTCCAAACGGTCGTCAGCCCTTCCAGGGTTATGGCGGGATCCCACTGCTCCAGCGTGAACGTATCGATCTCGGATACAATTTTATCCAAATGGGGTATGGCCAGCCGGGCTTTTTTAGTCGCCAGCAACACTTGAACAAGCGCCAGGCGCCAGCGCAACCGATCGTTACGGGAAGAGGAAACAAGCATCTGTTGATGAAGCAGATCGACTGCCTGCACCAGTTGTTTCTTGCGTCCCATGGCAAGGGCTTGCTGCACGATGGGGTTGAAGCGATTGTCTTCGCTACTGTCGCTGTGGTCTGGCGTTGATGGGGTGCCGTTGTCATCCAGGCGAATTGTAGCCAGCCATTTAAGGGTTTGAGGCTCGGCAAAGGCCCTGCCATCGTCAAAACAGAGCGTTTCGATGCCGGGAAAACGCTGTAAAAAAAAGGCGCACTCCTGGCAAAGGGCAACCTGTGCTTTTGTATATTCGGGTCCCAGTTTTGCAAGACCTCTGGCGACCATGAAATTAAGGTCAAACCAGAAAAAAAACTGTGGTATTTTTTGCTCTGCGTTTTCGATGAGTGCGGGCCAATTGCCGGCTTCCTGCAAATCATGCAAGGTGTTGACAACCTGCGGCGCCGGTGGCGGCAATTGGGTCACCCCATTGGTATGGGGCGGCAGCATTTCGATTCTTGCCCAACTGGCCATGCGGCGATAGCGGTAGGCCATTGGGTTTTTTAAATCCTGCTGAATCAGAAAATGGCTGGTTTTACGCAACGTTTGCATGGCGGCATCGATGCTTTTACGCATTTGCTGCGCGTTTTCAATCGATTGCGTTTCCGGTGCCGCCGGTGGCGGTGCAATCGCGGCAGCCGTTGCATTGGCCGTGGATCGCGGCGCTGGTTTTACGGCCTGGTCTTTTATCTTGGCGTCCGGTGGTGCTTGCGGTATCTTTGGCTTTTGAACCGGAATGGTTTCAACTTTGCGAAGTAAGGAATTCAACAACGGCGGATTCGGCATTTTTTCAGCAAGCTGTCGATCCAGCGCTTTTAAATTGGCCTGAATCCGCTCGGCTTGCTCAGCCGGTATGGGGGCGGCGTCGCGTTTGAGCAATTCATTTTCGGTTTTTTCCAGCCACCATGAAATCGCAGCGATACGCCCACGCATTCTTGTGGGGGCAGGGTAGAGCGTATCCCAGAAATTCGCGACAAGATCTTTTAAAACCAGAATGCCATCATCCAATCCGTCAATCTGCCTGGTATGGATGAGGCCAATCGCTAAATAACCGGCCACAGCGAGGTCCTTGGACTTATCCAATAAAATGGAAGCAGACAATTCAACAACTTCGGCCCAGTCCACCTTGCCATGGGCTGTGGGCGACGACATCTTGATAATCTGCGCTTGAAGCAATTCAAATGCCTCTTCATAACGGCAATCACTCCCCGCGGGGCTGTCATTCGAAACGGGTTCCGTACCTAATTTTGAGTAGTCCATGACACCTTGCTTTCTACTTCATTGCCAGCCTGTGACGATTTTTCGCGGCGGCCGGCCTATTGTTGCATAAAGCATTTGAAGGGCCGCACGATGGCCCTGAAATTGATACCGGGGCTTGATATATTTTATGCCGATGCGCTTCAATGCCGCGGCCTCACTAGGAAAATCCTTGCGATAGAAAACATGCGAACCGTTTTTAAATGCATGCAGAAATTTTGCAAAGGCGGCAAAGCCGGTATAGGTCTTGGTTAACACCAAATTGCCAATTGAAATTTGAAAAGTAACATCACCACATTCCCGGGGCGACCAGGTAAACGTCTGGGCCACGGGGTAATTAAAGTTCTCCAGGCGCATACGCCTGTCAGCGCACTGGAGCTGCAAAAGCGTCGATTGAGGCCGCATCGCAGCGTTGCGATTGGTGTCGGTCGGGTAGGCGCGGATTTTGACGTTGTATTTTCTTTTCTTGGGCCTGGCAGCCCGCGCGCCCTTTGTTAAGTATACTAAAAAGTCTTTTTCAAACGGGATCTCCAGACCAAGTGCTTTGCTGGGGTAGTACCCTTTTTTATAACTCCGGGTGATAAACGGCCCGGCCGGGCCATTAATGAATTTGGCCGCAAACCCGCCGGAGCCCATCAGCAGTTTTGCCATGTTCTGATCGGCGCTGACATCCTGGACTTCCAGAAGCACATCTTTCTCCCATCGCTTTTGCAACAGGCTTGCCGCTTCCTGATTGAGGTATTGGTGCATAAAACGGATATTACCCTCCAGCAGCCCCCAAAACAGCGCCTCCGATTCGTTGTTGGCTTCGCCGATGGCCTCCGTGAGTTCGGTCAATGCACGCCGGGCTGAGAGCAAGGGCGCTTTGCCGGTGGCCGGATCCTGTGAATAGAGATCAGCGGCCATTTGAAACGCCACGTTTTGCGACTGCGCGGCTTTGGCACCTTCAGCCAGCCCGGTTTGAAGGGCCAGGTGAAGTTTGGCGGCCTTTAGTTGGGTATCCGCATCGATTGTGTTGCGAATTGTCCGGCTGCGAATTGTCTGGGTGTTGATGGCCTTTTCAGCCTTGCGAATTTTGGAGGATACGCGGCGCGCAGCCTTTCGAAAAAGATTCGATTTTTGCGGATCGATGACATCGGAAGATTTTGCGTCCTTGCGGATCAACTGCCAATCTTGGGCCAATGCAACCCAGGAGGGCATGGGGAAACTTTTACCGAAGGCTTCAAATTCATCCACGGCATGATCGATAAGGGTATGGTAAGGCCCTTGGGGGGTGTGCAGCTTTTTGACCATCGCCTGCCATTGTTCACGCCCTTGCAGCAGTTGCCTGCCGGTGTCGAAGGCCTGAATAAAATCCCGCCAGACGGCCGCATAAGCGTTTTGATACCATTCACCAAACGCTTTCCTGGGGCCGGCGATAAGCAACGGTTCGAACAGGGCCGATTCAATCTCTTTAATGGTCGCTTGAATTCTTTCCAGGCCTGCGCGGGTAAACGCCGCCGGAACAGCCGCCAGTGCGGGATCGGGCTGCCCGCCCCAGTAATCGTGCATCCCTATGGATGTTAGCGAAGAATCAGTATTGACCCAATCGGCCAACCAGTTAAGATTCGCGTCAGGCAATGTCAACAGGTGCTTGAGCCAGGTCTGCAGATGGGTGATCTCGCGATTCAACTGATTGCCGTCTTCTTGCCAACTGATGGCGTGAAGGTACTGCGCCCCGATTTGCTTCTGAATTTCGGGGATCACATCGGTGCGGTTCAGCACTTGTGAACAATATGCCGGTAACGGCTGGTGGGAGAATTTTTCAAGATCATCCCGATGTAGTCGCGCTTTTAACAGATTGATCCGTCGGGCCAGATGAACCACGTGGGTGCCGAATTCAATATGGGGGGTCTGGGGGCTGAAATGGGACATGCGCGCCGCCATGGCGGTGTCGAATTCGGCTAAAAATCCATTATGAAACAGTTCGACAAACTTGTGTTTAAGGGCGGCTTCCGTTTGCAGTGATTCGTGAAGGCCGAGCCGCGGCGTCCACCAATTGTCATTTTCTTTTTTCACTTTCGCCAGCGTTTGACGGAACCGATCCATGGTGATCACATCAGCCAGTAACTCTCCTCGCAGGATCGCCGGCTGGTTGAATTCGCGCCGCACAGTGGCCAGCATGTTGAAGTTTTTCACAAACGCGTAACTGAGCAGGCCGCAGGCCGCGATCATAATGACGACCCAGGCCGTAAGCCCCAGATTGCGGGTTCGCCGGTGCCACTGCGCGATGTTTTGGGTCGGGGTGAAAACCCGGCGGTCCCGGGGCAGGATCCGGGCGAATAGATCGTGCAAAAACAGACCTCGATTGGCACCGGGCAACACTTTTTTTTCCGGAATCAAGTTCAAGGCGTTTAGAAAGTGGGAAAAGGGGGTTCCCTCCTGGCGACCGCTGCTGAAATACAGCCCTCTGAGCAGGGGCGGCTCCTGATAAGGATTATCCTGAAAGGCACCCTGGAGAAAAGCCGTCAACGGCAACTTGAGCTTTTCAAACTCTTCGGGAAAAAGCAGCAGCGGCGATGCGCTGGAAGGGTCATTGGCCTTGTTGAGCAACCGCAGGCGTAAATCATGCAGCCGGTTGCCGACATGGCAAAACGCTTGGTCAAGAAAGGCCGGCAGATCGGTGCTTGACTTTTGATTCAATAGCCCCATGGCCTGATTCAGGGCATTTTCCGGAAGCTGGTCACAAAGGTGAGTGGCACCCTGAATGAGATCACACTTGGTAACCAATACGTAGACGGGGAATTTAGCCCCCAACACGCGCATCAGTTCATCGATACAGCGACGGATACGGCTCCCATTTGCTTGCAAGGATTCGGCAGTATCCTTTGCCAGGCGGTCCGCCGCAATGGTGACCACCAGGCCGTTCAAAGGTTCTTTTCTTCGAAATCTGGACAGCAGTTTGAGAAACGTTTGCCACTCTTTCTTGTCCCGGCCTTCATCCACGGGTATCGCATACCGTCCGGCCGTATCGATGATAACGGATTGTTCAAAAAACCACCAGTCACAGTTGCGGGTACTGGAGATCCCGGCTGCGCGGGTTATTTCGGTAAAAGGCGAAGACAACCGTGCACTTTCAATGGCGGTTGTTTTGCCTGAACCGCTTTCGCCGATAACCATGTACCACGGCAGAACATAAAGTGGGTTACCATGTTTGCGAAGATGGGATTTGCGCAACGCTTCAATGGCCTCTTGCCAGCGCGACTGAAGCGCTTTGGCGTCCGCCTGTTCCTGGGGGGCGAGTTTTTGACGGGCCGCTTCATCCCGGGCCACAACCTGATGGACGAACTTCTGCTCGCGTCGACGCTTAAAAAATTTTCTCAGCGCCAATCCGCCCAACGTCAGCCCGACAAGCCCCAGGCAAGCGAACAGGCCGACCCACCAGGGCCAACCGATCAGCAGGAACAAACCGGACATCAGCAACGCCGCCACCAGCAGTGCGCTTAAAATCAAAAACCGTTTGAAAATCTTGAGCAAAACCTGTTTCATTTAGGGTCCCGTAACGATTAAGTTGGCGCCTATATTTCCGAGGATAAAAAGATAGATAACGTAAAGCAGCCCATAAAGCACAATGGGCGATGCCGCACATGTGACCGTAAACCCGGACCAGAGCCGTTTTCGCAGCAACGCGGTGCCGTCCTTGCCGCTTGCGGGGTAGGCCTGCGGGTACAACCGCTCTTGATCCCATGCCGGTAAATCGATTGCGTTTCCGGTAAGTACTTTTAAATTGGATGAACGCAATTGTTCCAACATGAAGTGGTCACCCTCATTACAATACTGCCCGGCAAAGCCAAGCGACAGACACAGATAGTAGACTTCCCGAACGTCGGTTTGATGGGGCGCGATGGCGTTCAGCTTTTCAAAGAAAAGCTCCCCGGCATCGGCTGTTTGAAAATAGCGCCTTTGAAGCTGTTCATGTTGCCATTGATGGCGACCCGCCCACTGAGAAGTGAGCAACGCCTCATCCACCCAGGCAAAAACGGCGAATTTTGCCGTTTGAAAATCTTCTAATGCAAATTGAGTTTTTTGCAGATACGCGTCACTTTGCGATATCAATTGCCGCATGGTGTTTTGGGCCTGCTCAAAACTCACCTGGCCGGCGTTATCCGGACGGGTTACAAAAGCGGTATAGGCAATGATTTCCATAAAACAGGCGGACAATCGCATAATCAGCTCCTTGCCACGGCCATAAGCTCGACTTTTAAATCTTCGGGGGCGTCGTCCCAGTAAAGTGCCATGTTTTTGTCCTTCTGGATCTGTTGCCATTGATCACAGTGATGGTCAATTTGAAAGTAAAGGCAGTTTCTACGGCGCGGCAGCTCCTGGGGCACTTCCGTCAAGTGTTTAAGGCCGACACCGGAAAGGGATCTGGCAATAAGTATGGGAAGCGACTTGCGGCATCCCAGTTTGGCGATATTCTCCATGGCGGACGTTACCGGCCGGGGATCGGACTCGGTTTCCATGACCAGAAAAAAGCGACTATGTCTTTCAAAAATAGACGGGGAGAGTGCTGTTTCGAAATAAGTGCCGTCAAAGAGCAAAGACAGAATATATTCCGGTCCGGCCGTGATATTGTCCAACAGGCGGGTGATCACTGTCCGGGCAGCGCCAAAACAGCTTGCCAACCGGGTATGGTTGTATTCCGGGAGCAACATGTCACCGTTGTTGTCCTCTCCGTTGCAGGAGATCTCGGCTGAAAAAGTGGACAACTCACCGATCAACTGGCGCAATAAACCATACACGGTGCAGGGATGACCCGGCTCGGCAATGGTTATGTGCGTCAAAAGGGGCGCATATCTATTCAAGGATCGCAACGCGAGCAGATAGACCATGTCCCTGGTGCCGAATGCGGCTGAATGAAGCCCGCGATCTCTTTTGTGTGCTTCAAGTTGTCGACTGCGGGAACCGATCTGGTCACGAATCTCTTTAACAATTTCAAGCAGCGCTTCATCCGCACCAATGGTGAGGCAGGGGGGGATAACCCGGCGGGAAAGTCTGATTCGGCCCTGGTCTTTTTTCAATTCGGCCAGGGGGATCAATTCATAATCGCCGAGTTGATCTTTTTCGGTTTCCCAGAAAAGCTTAAGCACATAATAAAGTGTTTGCACGTCGGCATCCGGACCATTCCGGTGCAAGTCCGGAATCTGTTCAGTCCTGTCGGTAGTCACCCAGCGCGTGGCCACGTCGGTCAAATTGTCCTTGTTTGCGATGACGGTTACATTGGACTCGGACTTTTTAAATCTCCGTATGCCAAGATAGACGCCGAACTTTTCCCCCCCTTCTTCCCACGCGGCATCAAAGGAACGCGGCATCACCAGCGCGTTTTTGCCGATGACGGCATAGGTCATGTCCGGGAAGAGAAACTTGCCTTCAGTGAGCTGAAAGCATTGATTCTCAAGCGCTGTTTTTTGGAGTTGCCAGTTGCCCACGCCCCAGAAATGGGGTTGCAAATACTCCTTGAGGGGCAGATTGAGCGTCTCGCAATAGCGGCTGGTAAGCTGCAGATGCTGGGGACGCAGAAAAAGTCCTTGATGCCATAAAAGAGGTCTATTCATTGTTGATTTCCTGAACGCTGATGGTATCGAGTGTCCTCCGGAAATAGTAGATTTTGGTTCCCGGCAAGGCCCGAGCATTTATAGAACCGCAGGCATAGCGGACTATGTCGAGGATTCTAAAAATGCGAGAACGCGGCCGGGGGCCAAAAGATGCTGTTTCCGGCTGGACACTATCTGAATTGAGACGGCCCTAACGCGATATCGACAACTAATCTGCCAGGTTTGGAAATCCTGGTTTTTTTAATAAAGCCTTTCTGCTCGACGATGACCGGGATTTTATACAGTCTGGTCATTCGCTCCTTGTCCAATACATAGTAGCCGGCTACAACGGCCACATATTTGGCACCTTCAGCCCGGCCCAGCCTGATGCTGACCGGTTTGCCCGGTCGAACAATTACCCGCCTGGCGGTGGCCACGGCCGAATCAAACAAATTGCAATCGAGTAGTTTGTAAATGCCGTCGCTGTCACCCGAAAGCTGGTTGAAGGCATTGGGATCCTTGAGTTGGTATATACAAACCATCAGGGTATGGGGGACGCCCTCGTCATAGTTGAGCTTGGGATCGGCCGCAAGGTTCACCTGGATGGCGTCTTTTTCAAAGGTCCATTTCGGCGGCGGCAGCGTCTTGGCGGCACAACCGGTCAAAAGCACGGCGATCAGAAAGACAAGCGGTAGTTTATTTAAAGCCAATGTCACGTCCTCCTTACTGTCGGTTCAATGACCGGCAATTCTTTTCAAATTCTCTCAGAAAATCTTCCATATAGCGCCCGGAATGAAACCATTTCCTGATACGATTTATTTTTTCTTCCAGAATTTCAAAGTCCCTGGCTTTCTGAAACGGACCGACCTTGAACCACGCGGCACGTTCTTTGGCGACCTGATCCATATCCAGATCAAGTAAAAGCTGTTCGATGAACTTGTGGGCCGCCCTTTTAAAGGCTTCGTATGTGGTTAAAAAAGCCTGCCGGATCTTTTTCAGATAGTCTTCGATCGATTGGGTCTGATCTTCGCCCTCCAGATGAATGCCGATAAATTGCCGGATGTTTTGATCCTGGCTGCAAATGTCGCTGGAAAAAGACATGTTGATTACGCTGATCAGCCGGTTTAAGGAATCAAAGACGATATTCAATGATTCGACCAGCCGTTCAAGCAGCTCTGCGGACGAAAGATCGTCCGGCGCCACCCTGCGCCCCAAAAGAAGTGCGATTACCCGTGTCATGATTTCGTTGTCCACCGCACTTGTTTCACCTGCGGACGATTGAAAGCGTTGCACCAGTTGCTGAATGCCGTTTCGGCTCTCGGTTGCGGAATAGCTCGCAAAGTGTGACTTGAGCAGACTTTCAATCTGCTGGTGCGCATTTTGGGGATCCGCCTCAAACAGACGATAAATATCCTTGGATAAATCGGCCAACAAGTTATCCGGGATCATGATCCGGCCTTTCCGGCTTTCCCTTGCCCGGGATACGCAATGATGGTTTCTTCCAGGCCCTCCTCAACCGTTTTGTTTGATTGACCCGCATCGGCTGCATTCGCCGGGGATGACGTTTCCGGCGCGGCAGGTTGTTCCTGGGAAGGCGAAATAAAAACCGTTTTTTCCAGGTTTTCCCGGACCGCCGGTAGTTGAGGGGCCATCGATATAACGGTTCGCGCCAATTCATCATTATCGGTTGCTGGTAAATCGCCGGATTGGGGCCACTGTTCGCGTATGTTGGATAAAATGGCCGCTATACGACCATTGGCGGCATCTGAAGTTTTGCTTGCCGGCGCTTGAACAACCGGTGGGGTTTTGAACAGGCATTGGTGCACCTGGTTTTTCAGTTTTTCCAACCGAACGGCAAAGGCTGCGGGTGAAAAATCAGAACCGGTGCCGGCCCCGGCACGTAGCAGTGATAGCCCCATTTCAAGGGCGCGGCGCCACAACGTCTGCCAGTCAGGCGCAAGTTCGATGGTACCTGGTTGCCAAAAGATGTGGCCGGGGTCAAAGGCACTGTGGTCAAACAGTTCCCCGGTATACACCTGCCGGTTGTCGCCTTTTACCAAGTGTTCATCAAAGACGGCATTGAGTTGCATCATCTGCTGAGTTTCATTGACCAGTAGCACATAAAACCACGCATGCCCTAAAAACTCGTGAATCCGGGCATACGGCAAGTCTGATCCTGCAGGATGCGGAGGCGCCTTACCAATGGGGTTCACCAGGCGCAAAGAAAAATTCCAGAAATGGGGCAGGTGCGCCCCTTGCGTCTTCATGTCGACCCCGATGCCATCTAAAGACATGCGGCTGACCGGGACAAAGACATCGCTGTTAATCAGCGCAATCAATTCTTGTAAAAAGGTCAGCTTCAGATAAAGAATCTCCATAAACAACCGGTCGTCCTGCTCAAATAAAAAACCTCTTGACTTTACTTGCGGCAGCTTCCGGGACTTGGCACCGGAAACCAAGGCCAGAAAATCTAATGCATTGAGCGTGGGGGCCTGTTGCATCAGCATATGGAAAGGATAGAACTGTAACGGTTGCATCCGATTTAACACCAGCATGTCGGGGCCGAAACAATTGGCGGCCTCGGCGCATCCGATACACGGCAGTTGATCCGACAAATCGGATCTACTCAGAAGGAGACTGAATGCTTCGATCAACGCATTACTGTCTTTGACCCGCGCTGAGCAGGCACCGGTTACATGCCGGGCATAAAAGTAGGCGTTATCCGATGCGTCGTGACAGTCGGCACAATACAGAAAGCGGCTCAGCGATTTGCTATATGCGGGCAAACCGGCTGTTTCCAGAAAATCGTCATTGCAGCACAGGTCAAGGGGGGTGCCGCAAGCCGGGCACAGGGGGTGGCAATAGAGCGCTCTATGTGAGCAGTAAAACAGAGACCGAAGGGGAGCAAGTGCACCGGTTGCATCTATTTGACACGGCAGCACGCTTGGACATGTTTCATCATCTTGTTTTTTAATCTGCGTCCAGGTCTGCTGCCAAACGAATTCCGCATCCGGATTGGTCAGCGGCCTGAGCTCGGAGTGGACACCTGCATAGAAATCCGACTGGGTGACAAACATCACATCCATAAGGCGATGATGGCCCCCCACCATCACGCACCCTTGGCGAAGTATTGAAAACGGGACGTCTTCATCTTGAACGGGAAACCGCTGCTCTGAAAGAGCGAGCTGAAGGGATATTCCCGTTGGATAACTATTCAGATAGGGTAATAAAGAAGGGCCAATTACTAGTTCTGCAATCATCATTGTGTATGCTTTCCATTCTTCTTCCGGTTTTAAAAATGCTCGGGCCTTGCCGGGAACCAAAATCTACTATTTCCGGATGGACACAGGCTAAGGAAAAAATGAATAACAATGTAAGCAAAATTGCATGTCGAAGCTCGACAGTAACATTTAGGCTTTTTGCGATATCTCCTGGACTCCCGCCTACGCGGGAATGACGACGTAGGTTTTGCCCCGTCGTGTTTAGGCGTCATTCCCGCGCAGGCGGGAATCCAGGAAATTTTCCAAAACGCGCAATCTGCTTTTTTAAACGGCTCGCCGCAATGTAAATGCGTTTTACAGATTTCCTTAGCCTGACGGCGATGCCCTTGAAGGGGGCCAGGGGGGAGCACCCCTTTTTCAATGCTTACACCCCCTTGCCCCTCCTTAAGGGGGGAACCCCTGGGGGAGAGCGTTTACCTTTCCCGAACTCACCTGGACATTATGGATAACCGCATAAAATTTTTCTGCGTACTCTGCGAACTTTGCGCCTCTGCGTGAAACGTCTCGGTACGCTGCCCTGTGAACAGTTACATCCCATCAGGATCCCATCCGGATTAAGACTTGGTCCCGATGACTCCGATCATTCAGCAATGCACGTGCCAATTTATTTTAATTAATTATTACAGTAGGTTAGATAGAAGGGTGGGATGCCTTTGGTTTAAGATTGCTTCATAATGACGCAATGTGCACGCATCGTCTGATATATCTTACTGTTATTATTGCGTAATCCGACACTTGCTTCAAAGTACTGCTCCGTCGCGATCGGTCAGATTTTTAGGCAAACATTGAATTGTGTAAAAATAACAGGCAGATAGAACCAAATGATGTCTGCGCGTTGCTTCATTTTGAAGCAGCCTGAAAAGAGGGGTTTATTCTCTTTTTGCATAACTATTTGAAATTGCTTGGTAAATAAAAATGGCACGTGAGTTGCTAAATCTGTCGACAAAGTGAAAGGCGAACCTGGTCGGTATCGTGTGGGGATGAAAGAGGGTCTCCATGCTAGTGTCCATCCGGAGATGTTGGATGGACAACACGCTAGTGCCCATCCGGAAATAGTAGATTTTGGTTCCTGGCAAGGCCCGAGCATTTTTAAAACCGCAGGTATAGCGCGCTATTCCGAGGATTTTAAAAATGCGAGAACGCCGCCAGGGGCCAAAAGATGCTATTTCCGGATGGGCACAGGCTAAGCACATGGGCGCTTTTTTCACGCCACGATTTTCACACCATCATTTGTAGCAAAGCTGGATAAAAAAAAACGTTTAGCATTAACAATGAAGGAGATTCTATGCCAACACCTGCGTACTTAACCATTCAAGGCTCTACCCAAGGCAACATTACCGAAGGTGCTTTCACCGAGGACAGCGTGGGTAACATTTACCAGGAAGGACACGAGAATGAAATTCTAGTCCAGGCCTTTGAACACGAACTCCAAGTGCCGGTGGACCCTCAGAGTGGGCAGCCCTCAGCACAGCGCCTGCACAAGGCCATGACCATCACCAAGGTGTTCGACAAATCTTCGCCGTTGCTCTATGTGGCGCTGACCACCGGCGAACGGTTGAGCAAGTGCGAAGTAAAATGGTACCGGACAAGCACCACCGGTACCCAGGAGCACTATTTTACCACAATCCTGGAAGATGCCATCATTACCAATATCAATGCGATCATGCCCAACTGCCAGGATCCAGGCCAAGCTCATTTCACCCACCTGGAGAAGATCTCATTCAGCTACCGCAAAATTACATGGACCCACGAGGTCGGCGGTACGTCAGGTGAAGATGATTGGCGGTCTCCCGTCACGGGCTAGACTTTCGGCTGGGGTGTAAACCCCTAGCGAGTGCCCATCCGGAAATAGCATCTTTTGGCTCCTGGCGGCGTTCTCGCATTTTTAAAATCCTCGACATAGCCCGCTATGCCTGCGGTTTTAAAAATGCTCGGGCCTTGCCAGGAACCAAAATCTACTATT
>JANQIE010000038.1 GCA_028282295.1 Desulfobacterales bacterium
ATTTTTAAAATCCTCGACATAGCCTGCTATGCCTGCGGTTTTAAAAATGCTCGGGCCTTGCCAGGAACCAAAATCTACTATTTGCGGATGGACACTCGCTAAGCTTCGCGAGTGGCGAAAACAAACGGCGGCTAATGAAGCCGTACCGGTCTACACAAACGCCATCAACCGTTTTGGGGTTTCGTCCTAAGGTCCGAACCGTGTTGCGGCGGTAGCTGGAACAACCCCGCCAGGACCTGCCGGTCGGCCGACCGCAACAGGAACAAGCCGGGCAACCGCAATGACAACCTCGGGTTCCGGCTTGTCCTGCGCCCAGTTCACCGGACCGGGTGGATGCCCGGTCTGCTGACCCGAATGAAATCCCGCCCCCGGGTTTTCTCGGGGCGAAAACAAACGCTGTGCCGGGAATGGTAAGCGACCCGGAAGGCACGCTGAAAGCCCCGGCACAGCCTGTTTTTTTTGAAAGTAAAGTCAATTGCGAAACACATCAATGATGTTCGGACGATATCTGGAATTACAGGAGGATTCATGGAGCCACTGACAACAATTTCAACGGCCATCGTGGCGGCGGTTACTGCCGGTGCAACCGCAGGGGTGACGGCCGTTGGCAAGCAAACCATTGTGGACGGTTATTCGGCGTTGAAAAAGGCGATTAAGGACAAATTCGGCAAGGATAGTAAAAGCGTCCAGGCCATCAAGGAACTGGAAGGTGACCCGGATTCAAAAGCCCGTCAGGGCGTCTTAGCCGAAAAAATCGAGGATGAAAAAGTTTATGAAGATCGCTCCGTTATTAAAATCGCCCAGCAGCTTATTTTGATGCTTGACAAATCAGAATCCGGCTGTCAAGCGCTTGCCAAATACAACGTGCGAATTAAGAATTCTCACGTTGAAATTATAGGCGATCATGGAACCGTCATTCATCACCATTATCCGAAGCCTGACGCCGATACCGAAAACTATACTCAAAAAGACTGGGAGAATTGGTACTTGAAGCGGTTGATCCAGCAGTGCGATAATCTGGAGATGACCACGCTGGATGAACTTTGCCCTCCCAAGGACGGCCGTGCGCAGGGTATTCGCATCTCGGATGTCTTCACCACCCTATACTTGGAGGATGTTGAACGGTTTGAGGATCAGACCGTGGCCCAAGCTATCTTGAGGCCGCCGAGCGACAATGCGGATTTTGTCCACGGCAAGAAAGAGCGTAACCGCTTACCCATCCATGCGATTGAAGCCGCCGGGGCCTTACCGCATATAGTGATATTGGGCCGGCCCGGCGGCGGCAAAAGCACCCTTGTCAACCATCTGGCCACCCAGACAGCTCTTATACGCAAGGGCCTGAGCGTCCGACACGACGATCTGACCGGCTGGCCCGCAGAAGAAAAACTGCTACCTGTCAGGATAGTATTGCGCAAGTTCGCCGCGTGGATTCCCGAAAAGCGTAAAACAGCCACCGAGGGGCTGGTCTGGGATTACCTGGCGTATCAATTAAGTGAATGGGGCTGCGCTGAGTTTTATCCTTTTCTCAAACAGATATTGAATACCACCGGCGGCGTGATTTTTTTCGACGGCCTGGACGAGGTTCACGAACAAGACGAGCACCAAAAACGTTCTCAGATCGTAGCGGCCATCGCCGCGTTTGCCCAGCCGTTGCATAAATGCCGTGTAATCATCACCTGCCGTGAGTATGCCTATCGCAAGGATGACGCGTGGCACCTGCCGTCGGCGCAGTTTCCTGTGGTTGCGCTGGATCTGTTTCGGTCTGATCAAATCAGTCAATTTACTCAAACCTGGTACCGGACCATCGGCAAGTTGCGTGACTGGAGCGAGACCAAATGTCTGGATGAAGCGGATCAACTCAATAATGCCATTGACACATGGCCCCATCTTAGAGCATTGGCCCGGTATCCCTTGCTGCTGACCCTGATGACCCAGGTGCATGGCCGGGACGGTTATCTACCGCGTGATCGGGCCGACCTTTACGACCGGGCGGTCAAACTGTTACTGGTCCACTGGGAAAATCGCATCGTGCGCGATCAAAACGGCACATGTAAAATGGAGCCCGGTCTAATCGCGCAGCTCGGTATCCGTTCGGATACCCTGCGGGCGGCCCTTGAACGCATTGCCCTGGCCGCCCATGAAAAACAGGAACAAAAAAAAGAGCGCTCCGGCTGCGCCGATATCGCCAGGGAAGACCTGCGCCTGGAACTTTGCGAAAGCTTGTCGATCGGTCTGGATCAAGCTGAAGAAGTCATGGTTTACATTCAAAACCGGGCCGGATTAATCCAGGCTCTGGACAACCGCACGTTTGCCTTTCCCCACCGGACCTTTCAAGAATATTTGACGGCCGGCGGCATCATGAAAAAATCCGATTTTGACGATGATTTACGTCAACGGGTGTTGCGCGATCAACCCTGGTGGCAGGAAGTCTTTCTACTTGCCGCCGGTGCATCCCGCAGCACACCGCGCAATATCTACCAACTGATGGACGCCTTGCTGCCCAATGACCCCGACGATACACTGATGACACCCAAGAACGTCGCCTGTGCCAGGCTCTGTGCCCAAGCTTTCGCGGAAACCGAGTTTTTGGAACAGGTCCGGCAAGAACAGACCTTGCAGGCCGGCCGTTACACCAGGATTCATAAACGGGTGCAACAATGGTTGCTCAACGCCCTTACCGCGGACGATAAACTTTCACCCCAAGAACGAGTCGACGCCGGTAATGCCTTAAACTGGGTGGAGGACCCGCGTTTTGATCCGCAACACTGGCACCTTCCTAAAGGTGACGCTTTAGGCTTTATCGCCGTGCCGGCCGGCAAGCTGCAGATGGGCAGCGATAAAGCGCAGGACCCGGAAGCAATGGATTCTGAACTTCCCCGCCACCCGGTTAAGCTTGCCGAGTTTGCCATTGCTGTGTATCCGGTCACCGTGGCACAATTTAAAGTTTTTATCAAAGAAACAGATTTTAAATTGGATAGTAACTGGTATCAAAAAAACGTGTATGCCAACCATCCTGTAACGATGGTGACCTGGGAACAAGCCCAAGCCTATGTTCGTTGGTTAAACGCAAAACTAAAAGGCCGCCAAGTGATGCTGGCTAGTGAAGCCCAATGGGAGATGGCGGCCCGGGGACCGACGTCACGCATCTATCCATGGGGCGACGAAGCCATCGATCCCAACCGGGCGAATTATGACATGCAAATCGCCACAACCAGTCCGGTGGGAGCCTATTCTAGAGGTGTAAGCTATTCCGGCGCAATGGATATGGCGGGTAATGTTTGGGAGTGGGTTGCGGATGACTGGCACCATAAATACAAAAATGCGCCGGATAACGGAAGCGCCTGGATTGATGAGCCCAGGGGTCCGCTCCGTGTTTTCCGCGGCGGTGGCTGGCGCGGTCCCGCCAGGGCCTGCCGGTCGGCCTACCGCTTCAGGCACTTGCCGGGCTTCCGCCTTGACTACCTCGGGTTCCGCCTTGTCCTGCGCCCAGGTCAGTGAGCCAAGCAAGGGCGGCATGGAGCGGCTCAGCCGAATGGAGGGCCGTGCGGTAGCCGGACCGGAATCGGCTGAGCCGATCGATGCCGCCCAAAGCGGAGCAGGACAAAGCAAGTAATCGGTCGGGTTGAGGGACGCAACCCAATCTAACGACTCAAACAAAAAAGAGTACTTTCAATGAAACATTTTTGGCCCAAAGAAGATCTCATCGCGTTTTTTACGATTAGCGCGGAAGAACAAACGCTGCTCGCCAACAGGTCGGCGCATGCAAAACTTGGCTTTGCCGTGCTTTTGAAATACCTTCAGTAAGAAGGCCGGTTTCCGTCCGGGCCGAACGAGGTCCCCAAGGCGGTGGTTCAATCTAAAAGGGTTTATCCAGAAACCATTCAGCTCGTGTCCATCCGGAAATAGCATCTTTTGGCCCCTGGCGGCGTTTTCGCATTTTTAAAATCCTCGGCAGTAGCTTGCTATGCCTGCGGTTTTAAAAATACTCGGGCCTTGCCAGGAACCAAAATCTACTATTTCCGGATGGACACCAGCTCGACCGAGCTGGCCGAAAAAATCAGATTGATCCTGGATCGCAAAATTCCGGACAATTTTTTCGTGACCGATCAGTTTGATTCGCAGGCCGAGGCGCCTACCATCAATTAACCTGCGAGATCCGCCATTCCCGCGCAGGCGGCCTCCTTTAAACCGCCCACACGGAGATGACGTTTTATCCACCCCTGCCCAAAAATAGTCATTCGACCTGCAAATCATTGCACGCAGGCAGCGTTATTTTAAACGTCGTACCGCTGTC
>JANQIE010000039.1 GCA_028282295.1 Desulfobacterales bacterium
TACTACGTTAAGGGCTCGCGCAAAATGAGAGGTTAGAGGATACCCTTTCCTTTGCGTTTAAGGAAAAAACCCAATTTTACAAAAGTAACTGTACATACAGATGAATTGCTATACGATATCCCCCCCAAGCTTCCCAGGATCCGGGCCTATACCATGCATTTTCCCACAGTTCTGATGGTTTTATCCAGTATTTTCCCTCTGGAATAGGACCCTTGTTTCTTAATTTTTGTCGCTCAATACTGTAATCAAATTTTCCGTCTTGAGAAGGGGCGCCAGATACTGCCCAGTAAACGCTATGCTTACCTTTTGAAAAGAAATATAAAAATTTGCCATCAAATTCAATCTTAATTGATGTCGATTGAAGGCACGTAGGAATTTTTGGAGTATACCGTTCTTCTGCATATCTATCGTTCATTCAGAAATTTCTCCCGCCCTCTACCTTGGCGCACAGGCCACACAACAGCGCGGTCCTTTTTAAGCCATATGTAAGTTTAAGTTTATCACAATTAAACTTTGACGACACCCGGCGCAGTGCCCGGCTTTGTTTTTTCCGTCATGGATACGCCACTGCTCAACGCAACAACCCTTTTTTCTGTAAAAACTGCATGCAACGCCGCCCGATGGTGGTGATCTGGCTCAAAGCGCGGGTCATGTGAAACGCCGATTCGTGGCACACCCCCGAATCGATCATCACGCCGGCCATGTCCATGTGAACCTCGATATCGTCCCAGGCCGCCTCCTGGGTGATGCGGCGGGCGATGCGGATTTCACTGACAACCAGCCGCAGGGCGATCTTGATGGTTTTCTCGGCCCCCTTGCGTTCATGCGGCGGCAAACCGTTGATCTGCTCAACTGCCTGCGACATCCAGATCAGACCGGTCTTTATTTTTTCACTTTGGGCCAGGGCCAGGATTGCGGTTTTCGTGTTCATTATTTGAGGCTCTGCGGTAACGGGATCAAATGATTTTCAATCTTCACCGGTTTGTCGATCAGTTTCTGGGTCAACATGATGGTCTCGGTCTGTTTCCAGGCCTCGACATCGATCGCGCCCACCAGGTATTTTGAACCGGCCGGGGCAAGGATCAGGTCGCGGGTGGTGGCAAGTTGGGCCGGCAGCAGATCCGCCGGGGTGTCCTGGTCGAATTTGCGGGCCACCGCCAGAGCCGTGGTCTCGTTGGCAGGGTCCAGGGCCTGCTGCCAGCCTTGCAGCAAGGCGGTCAAAAACCGCTTGACGGTTTCAGGGTGCCGGGTCACCATGTCGCGGGTCGTGACCACCGAGTTGGCCACAAAACGGATGCCGTGCGCCCCTGGATTGAAAAAGCCGAAGGGTTCACCGGCATTTTGCAGTTGACGCCCGATCAGAACCCCCTGGGTATTGCGGTAGACCGGCCAGAAATCGACCTTGCGCTGGTAAAACGGCGTGAAATCGAAACGAACACTGTGAAGCTGCAACTGGTCTTCACGAATATTGTGTTTGTTGAGCAGGGCCTTCATGATGTTTTCATCGTTGCCGCCGTATGTAATGCCGACCCGCTTGCCTTTTAACGCGTCAGGGGTTGCCCGGTCGGCCCCGCCCTGGCTGCGCCCACCCTGGCTACGATAGATCCACTGCAGGGGATTGGCTTGAAAAAGCTGGGCGATCACCACCACCGGCGATCCCTTGGCGGCGGCCCGGATTACCTGGTCGGCCGAGGCCACGCCGAATTGGGCCTGGCCCAATTCCAACTCCTTGAGCGCATCGTGCCCGCTCCCACCCGGTTTGACCGCAACTTCCAACCCCTGGGCACGGAACAAGCCCTGGTCCCGGGCATACAGGTCGCCGATCACACTGATGTTGAAAATCCATTTCAACCGATAGGTCATCGGCCCAACGGCCTTTTCGTCCGGCTTGCCGCACGCCGTCACCCCGAGGAGCATACAAACCGTCAGGGCGATGCCGGCGACGGCGTGGTGATAACGTCTGTTCATGATGTCACTCCCTCATGAATTCCAGTGATGCCGCACCTTGGCGCCGAGCCATTCCAGAACGGCCAGATAGACCGAGGTGGCCAGACCGATCAAAAACAGCGCCACCAGAATGCGGCTCATGTTGTTTTGAAACAACGCAATGCGAATGCGGTAGCCGATGCCGGCATCCGCGCCGACAAATTCGGCCACAATGGTGCCGACCATGGCAAACGTGGCGCTGCCGGCGATCACCGTGGTGACCTGGGCCATGCTTTCAAAAGTCCGGATCTTGACCTGCAGGCCCCAGTGCATCCGTTGGGTCGACTCGAAAAAATGTTCTATCTCCGCCACCGGCTTGGACAACACGCCAATGAAGGCCAGCAGCAGCGGAAAGTAACAAATCAGGGCCGCAATGACCAACCGGGCGGACAACCCGTCCCCCAGCAAAATAAAAATGATCGGGGCCACGGCCACGATGGGGTAGGCTTGCAGGTTATACGCGCCGATTTTGATCAAGGCGCCCATCCAGTTTTGCAGGCTGCCGACAATACCGACCGCCGCCGCCAGAACGATCGACAGGACATGCCCGATCATCGCCACGCCCAGTGTGTCGAGCACATCGATCCCCAGACGCTTGATCTGGGTCACGCCGGTCCGCCAGACGTCGCCGGGGCCGGGGATGATATAATCCGAAAGCTGCAAAAAAAATTTCAGACCGAAAAGTCCGGCCAGGGCCACCGCGTAAACGATCATGAACTGATAGACGCGTTTAAGATGCACGGACCATCTCCAGCATGGTTTTTTCCAAAGCTCCGGGGTCGACGTCCGCGTGCGCGTTCTGGTCCTGGCCTTGCAGGTCGATAAGCCGGGACCGGCGACTTGACCGGCTCAGCACCAATATCTGGCGGCAAAACCGGGCGATTTCGGCAATACTGTGTGAAATATACAAAAAACACTTGTCGGCAAAATCGTGTTTGATCATGCCGATGATATTCCGGCGCGTTTGCTCGTCCACGTTAGCCAGACTTTCATCCATGATGAGCATGTCAAAATCCTGCAACAGATAGCGCGCCAGATTGGTCCGGTTTTGCTGCCCCAGGGACAATTGGTTGAACCGCGCATCGATGCATTCGGTCAGGCCGAAGGTTTCAATCAACCGCTCGAATCCCGACGGCGCGGGTGTTGAGCCCACCGCTTGCAGATGCTGACGTACCGTCGTCCAGCCCGGCAACCGCTCAAGATTGTGTGAATACAGGATGGTTTGCAAGCGACCACGCTCAATGCCGCCACCAATACCGTTGGTGTCAAGGGCCGGTTTGCCCGCCAGCAGGCGGGCCAGCGTGCTCTTGCCGACACCGGAAGAGCCGAACAGGGCGTGGAAACCGGTGGTGCTCAGGACAAAACTGAGTCCCCGGAAAACAAACCGGTCGCTGCCCGGATATTTAAATGAAAGGTTCCGGCATTCAAGGTTCATGGCTGAGATTCAACGACGTGCGGGGCGCGGCCTCCAAAGATTCGGTTGCACAATGGCCCGGTTTCAGGTGATTACGCGCAAAAGCATAACCGAATCGGTCAGTTGCGTCAACTCAGGCTTTATTGGGACGTCGGGTTGAGGCAGACGGGTGAAAATAGTAGGGTCGAGAACTGGCGCGGTGCCGTAAGGCCCGTTTCCAGTTCCCGCCTCATCAAACGCAGCATGCGGATTTCCCGCACTACGCTTACTCTGTTAACTTCGTCCAAAGGGTTATGTAGCCTATCAAACTGGCAGCACTTTCAGCTCCTGTAGTATCGAATCGCATAATCGTTATACAATCCAAGTCTTCCATAAAGCCAGGAGTTACTCCATCTGTCCCAGCCGAAGCCACGGCGTTTTCTCGAATGCATCAAGTGTCGCCTGATCTTTTTCCCAACCCAGTTCTTTACATATCGAAAACACGTACTAGAGTGCCCGATACGGAAATAGTTGACCCATCCCCTGAGAATCGGATTGATTAAATAAATGACCCGACCTACCGGTTGTGATCGATGTCGACGAAACAAATCCTTGAGCTTACGCAGGAGGACTGTTCTTGCCTTCATCCGGGGAGTCATTCTGACGCCCCACACTCCTTGGAGCGTTCTCACTCGCCTGTAGTCAAAACCCAAAAAACTAAAGGTTTCGTCTTGGGTAAGATCTACTATACGGGTTTTATCAGGATTTACTTGTACATCTAACTCCTCAAGTTCTTGTAAAAGCCGTTTATGCGCTGCGTTTAGCAGCCATGTCCACGTCTTGAAGCCATCAACTAAAACCACCAGGTCATCAGCGAACCTCACATACTCAATTTGAGTGTATGGCCCTCGTTGTGTGACTCGTTTGGCCTTTTCCAGCATCTTGTCCACCTCATTGAGATAGATATTACTGAGCAGCGGCGAGACCACGCCTCCTTGTGGAACGCCCCTATTGCCGCCAGCCTTTAGAATCAATTTCAACAGTCGCATTATCCTGCCATCATCCACTCTCTCAGCCACTTTACTCAGCAAGATATCATGTCGAACATTGTCAAAGTAGGCTTTTAGATCCATATCAATGACTTGGGTCTTGTTCGCTACGACAGCTTTTGCGACCCGACTTACGGCCTCATGGGCGGTTCGCTTTGGGCGATACCCATAGGAGCCCGGCTGAAAGTCCGCTTCAAATACTGCTTCCAAGATTAACTTGAGTGCCCCTTGAACTACGCGATCTCGAATGCAAGGTATCCCCAAAACCCTAACTTGGCCAGAGTCCTTGGGTATCTCCCTTCTTCGATTGCGCATGGGGCGGTATGTTTCGGAGACCAACTCTGTTTGTATCTGCTCAAGGAAGGATGTTATCCCAACCTTTTCGATGGCTTCAAACGTCACGCCGTCAATTCCTGGCGCTCCATTGTTACGCTTTGCCTCTCGATAGGCACACTCAAGCGTTTCCATTTTACAGACATGTACATAGAGTCCCCAAAACCGCCATGTTTTGTTGGCCTTCGCCTTTTGATATATCTTCCGCCTCAGGTCTTGCAGACTAATAGACGTCTTTATCATCCCGTCACTGCCTCCCGGTTTTGTTGGAAGATCGTTAACAGCAGGGCCCCTTTGCTCCCTGGGCGTTACCCCAGTTCATTGCTCATACGGACCCATCCGCCACCCTCTCGCCTTTCAGTTCACTTCCCGGTGTTCCGGTTATAAAACCTACCTTACTCCAAAAATTTCTTCTTGGGACGAGGAGGGCTTCTCCAGTTGCTCGGTTTGTCCTTGCTACCATGCTGTTGCTATCACCCCGCCAGAGCGAAATGAGCGTTACAGACTTTTTCGCCCATCCGTGCTGCCTTCACCCCTATGCTAAGGGCTCGGCCTCTGGGGCTATCCCTTTCGAGGCTACCTATGCATTCACTTACGTTACGGCCTGGTAACTCGCTCACAATCCCAAGGATTGCTTTGTCAATGAGCTTCAGATAGTTGGTTTCCCGCATACCTGTCATTCAAGCTACAGGGCTTTGTCTTTTACCCTGGCGGGACTGAATCCCGCTGAACAAACCAGCCTTAGCTGGACACACAACATAGAGGGAAATTCCCCCACGAGCGTCATCCATCAACCGTTAACGCTTGATATTTGGCGATTTGTAGAGCAAGCAGGTCGTCAATGCCTATATTTCAGTGCTCAGTTCAGCTTGGGTTTTCGTTTCATAAACACACAAAATTGCGCGAATTTTTGGTGTACGGACATTTGCAGATAATTTCTTCGCGGTGCTTGCGTTGACGTCCGGCGTCTTTGGGTTATGATTTTTCCGTTGAATATTTCTTTTTGTTCTTTATGTAGACATCAAACCACTGCCAGGAAAATGCTGTTCTCTTCTTTGCTGACTCTAATCTTCTACACTATAAAAAAATTAACTTCCAGGCACAGGAAGATTAAATTGAGATGACAAGTTTGCTAGCACGTGCCCATCCGGAAATAGCATCTTTTGGCCCCTGGCGGCGTTCTCGCTTTTTTTAAATCCTCGGAATAGCGCGCTATGCCTGCGGTTTAAAAAAAGCTCGGGCCTTGCCAGAAACCAAAATCTGCTATTTCCGGATGGGCACTAGCACACTGATCAAATCGGTTTCTTCCCGCGAAATTATAGTCAGTGAGAATGCGGCATTGTAAAATCACCCAGATTTTGCTATGAACACGCAAACTTTAACACCCAGGTTTTCATCCTAACATAGTTCTTAAATCAGAGTTTTTCGCATGATACCGCCCACTAATCACGTTTTGACCGCCCTCTTCCTGATATTGCCGGCCTTATTTTTTTCAAACCCCGCCAAAGCAACCGAACAAATCAATCCGACCATTGCTAAATTAGCCGCTTTGCCGGAGGCTGAAATTGATATCGGCAAAGCGGCGTTAATTTTGGCAAAGGACGTTTTTCCGGATTTAGACATTCAGGCTTATTCAGTAAAAATTGACCAAATTGTTACCGCCGTGCGGTCTCTTACCCAAGGCAGTGTTGATCCTGACCACAGAATCCGGGTTTTGAATACCTATTTGTATTTGCAATGGGGCATGGCCTATGATTTTTCCGATCTTTACGTGCAAAAGCTCAAAAACCGCTACATAAACGGTATTTTGGATAATAAAAAAGGGTCCTGCGTCAGCATGCCCCTGCTGTATTTGGCGGTTAGCCAGCGGCTGGGCTATCCGGTTTATCCGGTAAGTGTTCCGGACCATATATTCCTGCGTTATGTTGATTTTCGTCTGGCGCAAGCCAACATCGAGGCCACCGGGGGTGGGGGGTATAGTCCGGATGAAAAATATATCGCGGATTTAAACATCTCCGAGCGGGGAATCGAAAAAGGCACGTACCTGAAGACCTTAACCTATCGTGAATTCGTTGGTATGTTGATCAGCCAGAATGGTATTACTTGGTGGCGCAAAAATGATGTCATAAAGTGTATCCATTATCTCAAACTTGCCCTTGAGCTTAATCCCAGGGATGCGGCGACCCATCAATCATTGGGTAAAGCGTGCCAGGATCTTGCAAGGAGAGTGGCACTGGAAAGGCGTTCATTTCCGACTCCATTGCAAAACCCACATTTTATTGTACATCATCGTGAGTCAAGACGAACTGAGCGCAATTTGCTTCATATGGCCCAAAAATGTTTTACAGAAGCCGATTCTCTGGGGCATGTACGGCTTGATTTTAATGAATATGTTGAGAAACTCAAAAACGGGATGAAATAGGAAAGGGAATTGACATGAAACGGTACAGTTACCTCCTGCTGAGCGTGGTTATTTTTGCTTTGGTTTCACTGAGTATTGCCGAGGCCAGATACTATAATCCGCAGACCGGCCGGTACTTACGCCCTGATCCGACTGGTTTGGCTGGTGGGATAAACTTGTATGGGTACGCTGCCCAGAATCCAATCAACTACATTGATCCTCTTGGATTGGCTTATTCTCCTTATGGGGAACATGGGCGAGGGTGGGGTCTGCCAGGGTCTGAAGAACCACCAGATTTAGAAGACCTACAAACTAGTTTAGAAATCGGCGGCACAGTTGATCCTACTCCGCTCCTTGATTCGACAAATGCACTTATTTACGCGCTAAGAGGTGAATGGGGGGACGCATGCCTTTCTGGAATCTCAACCATTCCTTATGTTGGTGATGCAATTGGTAAGGGTGGTAAATTAGCAAGTAGAATAGGAAAAAATGCAAAAAAACTATCAATTGATGAAATTGGAGACTTCTTGGGAGCAGGAAAGAATTGGCATGAGGGAAAAGCTAAGAAAAAATTTTTAAATAAGTTTAAAAAAGAACTAAAAGGCGATACAAATGCAGATTTTTATGTAGATAAAAAAACCAAGGAAATTTTACTAAAAAGCAATAAAAACAAAAACTGGGTTAGAACAGGAGAATATCTGGAATAATGGTTTTTAAAATTACATTAGACATTGAAGGGGAAAAATTAAATCCTGACAAATTGATGGGTAAATTATCAGACGAACTCGTTATAGTTGAGAGCTTCAAGCCGACTGATACATTTGTTAAAAAGGGAAAAGTTGAACAATATGGCTTTGGCGGTATGTATATGATGCATCCGAATAGAATATGTTATGATGGTGATGATGTGGAGCAATATGAAGAAACAGTCATTCAGTTTTTAAACAAAAACCATCGAATAATCACTAAAAATGGTGGGTCAGATTTTTGCATCAGTTATGAAGTTTATTTTTCGGGCGATAATTTTAGTATTGGATTATTCAACCGAGATCAGCTTAAAATTATAAGTAATTGTAATGCAACTTTATCTTTCAATGGCTACCAAATGTCTGAAGAAAAGATTTTGGATGCATTTGGGGCTAACCTGTGATAGGGACCAAAGCTCCGTTTGATCTTTGCCAATCCGATCAATTACATTGATCCTTTAGGGCTTGCACCGGAAGATGCTTACAGAGTTTGGAATACTTTTATAAACTCTCCATCTGCGCGTTTAGAATACGGCCTGCCGATGGGTAAAAGTCAGTGGGGAACCGGCGTGAACTACGGCTTTCCTTTTGCCGATAGTTTTTTAGATCGCCTGTTATACCAGGATGCAAATGGCATCGATGTTACCGCCTACAACTTTAGTGAGCTTGGAGCTGAGTACCGATGCGAAATGATGGAACAGTTTGGGATGGCCGGGTCAATGGCGGCTTTTCTTTCTGGATATAGCCCATCTACAAATAGTCCCTCAATTAATAATGCTGTAAGAATATTAGAACAAGCTGACGATGTTGTTATATTAGCCGGAAACACATCGGCAGGTGAATTACGTGTAACAGCTAACATGTCGAAAGAGGGAGGAACATTATTTTTACGGAAAGCTCACATTGAAGGTCCGGGGCCTGGAACCTTTGGGCGTAAGGCTTTATGGGATTTGGCCAAAAAATTTGGCAGGCAACAAGGTGTCGATAGAGTAGTTATCGAGGGGGGGCGCAGAACTACAGGTAAAATGATTAGTACCGTTCCTCGGCCAATTGTAATCAAGGTGAAATAATATGCTTAAGAATGATAAAATAAGACTGGTTTTTGACGGATGGAATGAAGGAATGATGAAAGTATCTGCGTCAATGATGCTTAGAGAAAAAACATCGCTTGATTTGAAAGAAGCTAAAGACATTGTCGATCGAATACTTGAGGATGAAGTTGTAATGATTGATGTTTCTTCTAAAGAAAGAGCAGATGAGATACTGATGAAAGCCCGTCAATTGGGCTTGAGATGCCATCTTGAAAAAGGGGACGGTGGCGGGTCAGGTCTTAAATATTGAATAGGCCCTTTTTATTTAAGTTGATGAGCTTGGTTTAGAGTTTGATGATCTAAAAAAAACACATATAGAACTTGATGCCGAGATTAGGAAAAAAATATCTCTTATAGATGAAAAGCTAAATAAAATGAGCGGTGCTGACAAATCAGAACTTTGGCTAACCCAAGCCTTATCGTCTGCCAAGGAATGGCAGGAAATAAGGCAACTTGCTAGTGCCCATCCGGAAATAACAACATATCCTTTTTTGTCAGTTTTTTCCCTGAAACCCCTGCCAACTCTTCTCTTTTTTGAATCAGCCTGTTCAGCGCAACGTCCGGTCGATACGTGACAAGAGACACCGCCGAAACGGTTTTATTGTTCAGCGTTAAAATCAGCCTCGGGTGTGTTATTTCGCTTTTCGGCAAGCCTCTGTAGGCCTTGCTTAGCAGCGCCGATGCTTCATGGTGCATTGCTTTTCGATAAGCAAAATGCCTTGCCATTTTCCTGGTACCGTACGCTTTTACAGGAAAGCGATACTCAGCGCATCCATGTGGATTGATCACGACATATTCATTTTCCTGTAACTCGATGGTCAGGATTTTCAAGTCCGCCTTATCATCTATCGGGTCATATTCATCCAGCATCTCGTATTTGTTGCGCCGAGGATTTCTTTGGTTCTCCTGAATCAGGATCTGATCCGGCTTTATTTCGCTTAAACGATCGGCCAAATAGCGGACAGCGTCCTCAAGCACCTGATTCACGGAATCGCGTTCACCCAAAGTAAATGACTTTGAAAAATTGGTGTCTCTTAACCGTTTACACTGAACGCGAATGCGATGATACTTCTTTGTTGTTTTGTCAGGCGAGAACATGACGAGGCGAGGAAACATGTAGCCTTTTCCCCGAATATGCACTTCGCGCCATTTCTGACGAAAGCCTGGAGCAACATCTGCCAGAATTTTCGAATATCGGTCTTGTATTCTGCGACATATTTTCATTGTTTAGAAATATCCCAGCCCCGCGAATCAGGCAGCGGGGTGTAATGGCTGATGTAGACGCCGATGATAATGATGGCTGCGGCAGCGTACTGCATCAGGCTGAACCGTTCGTTTAAAATCACACGGCCCAAAATGACGGTAAACACCGGTATCAGGTTGACATAGGCCGAGGCCTGATTGGCCGGGATCTGGCTCAGGCCGTAATTGTACAACCCATAAGCACCCAGCGTCACAAAGGCCCCCAGATAGACAATCGCCAGGGTCGCGCCGGTTTCGATCCGCACCGGCAAGGTTGTGGACGGCAACCACAGAAACGGCAAAAAAAACAGACACCCCACAAACGCCTGGATGGCGGTCAGGAAGAACGGCGAGTAACGCGCTGTCAGGCGTTTGAGGGCCACGGTGTAGCCGGTGGCGCAGACCATAGCCATGAACTCATAAAAATTGCCCAGAGCCGGATTGGGGGCATGCACCGTAGGTGTGCTGCTCCAGGTCAGCCAGCAAACCCCGCCGATGGCGATGAGAAAACCGGCGATGGTGCTGCGGTGGATCCGTTCTTTCAAAAAGAGATACGCCGTTACGGCAACCAGCAACGGCAGCATGGCGGTAAGCATGCCGGCCTGGGAGGCGGAGGTGTTTTTGATGGCGTTGGCTTCGAAAATAAAATAAAGGCAAGGTTCGCACAGCGCCATGAAAAGCAGGGCTTTGAGATCCCGGAATTGAAAGTAGAACCCCTTTTTCAACTGACGCAAAAAGCATAGAAAACAGATGCTGGCCACGAGCATGCGGCCGAAGATCACCACCATCGGGTCATAATGGCGAAAGGCCAACTTCAAGGCGATAAATGAGCTGGCCCAAAGCAGCATGGCCAAAATCAGGCCGGCGGTTGCCAGCCGGCGGGGGGAAGTGTGTTGCATGAACGCTATCGAGCACTAGTTGCTTTTATTCTCAAAATGGACAAAGTCAATCAAAAACACCGCACCCAGAAACAGGGCCTTGGCCTTGGCATCCCATTGTGCCGGGAAGGTAACGCCGAAGTTGTCCGCGTCGGTGAAGCCCTCTTTTAACAGGCCGCTCCATTTTTTGGTGATTTTGCCGAATTCCTCGTCGTCTTTGCGGATGAAAAAGGTCCAGGGTCTGAGCAGCGGGCCGAACAGTTGGTAGACCTCGTTTTCATTGGCATCATAAACCGAGTATTTACGCCGGATGATGGCAAACCGCCGTTTGACCGATCCCAATAAAATGCCCTGGGCGTCGCTGATGTTTGCCTGATGAAAATAGAACCGGAACGGTCGCTGCACCGTGAGTGCCGGTCGGTTTTCCAGCGTGCGGATGGCGATGGTAAAGGGACGCAACGCCTTGAGCCACCAGCGAAACAGAAAAAAACCGCCTTCTTCCACCGCCAGGTAGAGTTCGTTGCCGTTGGTGTCCAGCACGGCATATTTGTTTTTACCTTCAAAGCCGATGAGGATTTCACCCCATTCTTTTCTTTGGCTGACCACCAGGCCGTCGACGGTGTTGAGTTGGATCAATTTTTCCCTCCCGGTCAAGGCCCTCGAAAACGCTACAAACGATGGGCCTCTTCGCTCAAAATGGTGTAAAGGGCAACATCCTCAAATTCGCCCCACTTGCGCACGCCTTGACGCAGCAACCCTTCCTGCTGCATGCCGAGCTTGTGGAATATCTTTTCCGAACTTTTATGGCGCACCATGGCGTAGGCGTAAATCCGGTTCAGCGCCAACTCCCGGAAACCAAAACGCAGGGTCGCACGCGCCACTTCCGTGGCAAATCCCTGCCCCCACCAGGGGACCCCCAACCAGAAATCGATTTCCGCCCGGCAATGGGCTTTATCGATGTCGCGCAAAGCCGAGGCCCCGATCAGTTCGCCGGTCTCATTAAGTTCCATGGCAAAGTGCACCGCCGTGCCGGCGCGAAACAGGTGGGGTAAACTGGCGATCCAGGTTTTGGCGGCGGCCAATGAGAAGGGATGCGGGATCGTGATGGTGGTATCGGCGATTTCACGCACATCAGCCAGATGGTGCAACGCGGGGGCATCGTCGGCAATAAAGGGGCGCATGCGCAGACGTTCGGATTGAAAGGACGGTTGATATCGCAACATAGTCGGAACCTGCCGGTAAAGTTGAGTTTTCAAAAACAGGTGGGCCTGTCCCGGATCACAGACCACAAGGGATCGCAAAAAAACATTCTATATTACCCGTGCGGTAATGATGCAACTTTTTTTTAACGCCGCCGGCGCCGGGCACCCAAACCACAAGCCGTCTCGTTGCGCTGTCTAATTCACCAACAAAATCGACATATCCTTGGCCAGATGAAGTACTTTTTGGGAAACACTGCCCAGGAAAAACTCGCGAATGCTCGATATACCCCGGCGTCCCAACACGATCATGTTGTACCCCTGCTGTGCTTCAGCCACGATATCGCGGGCGATGCCCTTTTTCTTGGGCTCGGTTTTCAAGGCGATATTGGCGGGTTTGAAACCGGCGGCGACCAATTTGGCCTTGGCTTTTTCCTGGGCGGCCACCACCAGTTCTTTTTTCTTGTCTTCTAAAACACAAAACTGAGTTTGTTGTTTATGGAAGTATTCCGTCAACTCCGGGCTGTCCATATCGCACAACGCCGCCGTGTTTTGCAGAACCGAAAACAAGGTCACCTTGGCCTCGGGAACGTGCAGGCCGGCCACATGGTCCACCGCGCGCATGGCATTCGCCGAATCATCAAATGCAATCAAAATCTGTAATCCCATCACTCAACCTCCTACACTTATAAGTTCTATTCACTCCGGCCGAATTTGATTCCCTGAGCCAGGGGCAGTTCACCGGACCAGTTGATGGTGCATGTTTGGCGGCGCATATAAGCTCTCCAGGCATCCGAGCCGGATTCGCGGCCGCCGCCGGTCTCCTTTTCACCGCCAAAAGCGCCGCCGATCTCCGCACCGGACGTGCCCACGTTGACATTGGCGATGCCGCAATCACTGCCCATGGCGCTCAAAAAAGTTTCCGCCTCGAGCACATCATTGGTAAACACGGCTGAAGACAGGCCCTGGGGGACCTGATTGTGATACGCAATCGCCTCCGGCAGGGTTTTATAGGTCATCACGTATAAAATCGGGGCAAAGGTCTCCTCGTTCACAATGGCACAATCGGCCGCGACGCTGCAGATGCAGGGTTTGACATAGGTGCCGGCGTCGTAAATACTGCCGGTCAGGCGCTCGCCACCGTAAACAACCCGGCCGCCCTGGTCCCGGACGGTCTGCAGCGCCGCCTGCATGGTGGCCACCGCATCGGTGTCGACCAACGGCCCCATCAAAATACCGTCTTCCAACGGTGAACCGATGGGCACCTGTTCGTACGCCTTGATCAGCGCCCGGGTCACCGGTTCGACAATATTTTCATGAACGATCAGCCGCCGGGTGGTGGTGCACCGTTGACCGGCGGTGCCCACCGCGCCGAACAGGACCGACCGCACAGTCATCTCCAAATCCGCGTTGGCGGTGACAATAATCCCGTTGTTGCCGCCCAGCTCCAGCAGGCTGCGGCCCAACCGGCCGGCCACCACCTTGCCGATATGCCGTCCCATGGCCACGCTGCCGGTGGCCGAGATCAGCGGCAGGCGCCGGTCATTGATCATCGGCTCACCCACCTTTTGCCGGTCGCCGATGACCACATTCAAAATCCCTTCAGGCAAATTGCTGTCCCGCAGCACTGGCCACACGATATTCATGACCGCGATGGCCGTCAACGGTGTTTTGTGAGACGGCTTCCAGATGACCGTGTCGCCGGCGATCAGGGCGAGCATGGCATTCCAGGCCCACACCGCCACCGGAAAGTTGAACGCCGTGATAACGCCGATGGGGCCCAGGGGCAGCCATTGCTCCAGCATCCGGTGCCGGGGGCGTTCACTGGGCATGGTTTTACCGTAAAGCATACGCGACTGCCCCACGGCAAAATCGGCCATGTCGATCATCTCCTGCACTTCACCTTCGCCTTCCACCCGGATCTTGCCCATTTCCAGGCTGACCAGCGCACCCAGCTCTTTTTTATGTGCGCGCAGGGCCTCGCCGATCCGGCGTACAATCTCGCCCCGCTTGGGTGCCGGCACCATGCGCCAGGTCGCAAACGCCTCGGTCGCCGTCGCAGCGACCTGCTCGTACTGCCCGGCGCCGGCCATACGCACGCGGCCGATGGTGCGGCCGTCAATCGGCGACACGGATGCGAGTGTTTCCCCGGGACAGTCCAACCAGCGCCCGGTGCCGGCCCCACTCAGATCACCGGTCAGCTTCAAATGTTGTAAGATATTCTCCATGGCTCCCCTCTTTGCACCGCCAGCTTTTTTAATCAGGCAGTTGTTCTTCCGCAATTTCCCGGATGCGCTTTTTTTGCGCGGTTTCGTCACCGCTGAAGCTGCAGCTCAACGCGGCGATCACATGCCCTTGCAGCTCACCGTCGTCATCCAGCACCTCGAATTTCCAGCGCACTTCATTGCCGCCGGCGCTGGTACAATTATGAATATATTTCGCACCTGACATCCTTTGGTCATTTTTGTAGCATCCTTGTTCGACAACTTCTCCTAGTCTGTAAGGCATATGCATCTCCTTTTTATAAGGTTATCGGCAGCGTTGCTATTTTTTTGCGCGAGCCCTGAGGATCTCTTCGAAAATGGTCAAGCCGGTATCGATTTCCGCTGCGCTGACCGTCAGGGCCGGGCAGAAGCGGATGCTGTTCTCCCCGCAGCCCAGTAGTAAAAACCCTTGCTTGAACGCCAGATCGATCAACTTGTTGCGCCCGTCACGGTCCGGTGTTCGTTTTTCGCGGTCCGTGACCAGTTCCACCGCCACCATCAGGCCCTTGCCGCGCACATCACCGATACACGCATGCGTCTTTTGCAGTTCACGCAATCCGGTCATGAGCCGTTCGCCCTGTATGCGGGCGTTGTCCATGAGGCCGTCCTGGAGTAACGCGATGGTGGCTAAGGCGGCCTGACAGGAGATCGGATTGCCGCCGAAAGTCGAGGCGTGGGAACCGGCTTCCCAGTTCATGATTTTGGCGTCGGCCACCAGGGCGCCCAAGGGCATACCCGAGGCGATCCCCTTGGCCAAGGCCATGATGTGGGGCCGGACACCGAAATGCTCCATGGCGAACATTTTACCGGTGCGCCCCATGCCGGCCTGGACTTCGTCGGCCACATACAGAATGTCGTATTTTTGGGCGATGGCATACAGTTTTTGGTGAAACTCGGGCGGCGGCACAATGTACCCCCCTTCGCCCTGGATCGGCTCGACAAAGATGGCCGCCACTTCTTCCGGCGGAATCGTGGTCCGAAACAAGGTATCCTCCACCCAGGACAGACAGTACAAATCGCAATCCGGGTAGGTCAGATTATAGGCGCAACGGTAGCAGTAGGCGTAGGGAATGTGGGTGATGCCCGGTACAAACGGATTGTAGTGCTTCTTCTGCACGGTTTTGCTGGCGGTCAGGCTCAGGGCCCCCATGGTGCGGCCGTGAAAAGCGCCGAAGAAGGCCAGATTGAGTTCCCGCTGGGTATGCCAGCGGGCCAGCTTGAAGGCCGCCTCCACCGCTTCAGCCCCGGAGTTGCCGAAGTACACCTTGCGCCGATTACGCCCCGGCGCGATTTGCGCCAGTTTCTGCGCCAGCTCGATTTGCGGGGTGTAGTAAAAATCGGTCCCCGACATGTGGAGTAATTTGTCGGCCTGGGTTTTAATGGCTTCAACCACCGTGGGATGACAGTGGCCGCTGGCATTGACGGCGATCCCGGCGGTGAAGTCGAGAAACAGGTTGTCGTCCGCATCGGTCACCCACAACCCTTGGGCCGCCTTTACCACCAGCGGATAGCTGCGGGTATAAGACGGCGACACATACTTCTGGTCCAATTTAACTAGCTTGCGGGCCTGCGGTCCGGGCAAAGCGGTTTTAATCCGGGGCGATAGGGGCATGGCTCCTCCGGTTAAGGTCCATTCGAAATTTGAAGTTCTATTGTAAAGATCTATATGTTGGGAAAGAAACCGTGTTGCGGCGCCTTGGGCTGCGGTGCAGGATCAAAGTGGTGGCTCCGGTTGAACAGTATGCCGGGCGCGATTGAACTAGTGCCCATCCGGAAAAAGCATCTTTTGGCCCCTGGCGGCGTTCTCGCATTTTTAAAATCCTCGACATAGCCGGCTATGCCTGCGGTTTTAAAAATGCTCGGGCCTTGCCAGGAACCAAAATCTACTATTTGCGGATGGGCACGAGCTATAAAAAGAATACCCCGTCACTTAACCAAGGTCAATTGGAAATTAGCCCGATAATGTTGTGGCGGGCACGGCCCACCCTGCAACGTTGGGCATTACTGTCGGGTAGATTTGTAGGGTGGGCCATGCCCACCGGATTGCGCTGTGGGTGACCGGAAAAGAACATCGACCACATTGCGCACGTAGCGTTCATCCGACAACCCCTCGGTAACTTCCGGCGGAAACGCCACTTTGCTTTTAAAATGACCGGCAATCGTTTCGAACAACTCAACCCGTGCCTGCGGATCCATGTCGTTGCGGCGCAGTAGCGCCGACAGGGCCACCCCGGCCTCTTGGGGGGTCGATCCCTGGCGCAGCCGCGCGGCCAGGTGCGGATGGTCGTTGAAAGAGTTGTACTTGTCCGCCATGAGCTGGTTCAGGTCCGGCGCCTGCAATTTGGGCTGACGCACGACGATGGTGTTGGCGGCGATATCGCCCAGCCGTTGCGCCTGCCGGTTGACCAGACAGGCGACGCCGCCCACGAAGTACCAGGCCGGCAGACCGTCGACAAACCGCAGCAGGTTGCGGATCACCACCTGGTTGAACTGCAACCGCATCCCCCGGGCATCCATCACCCGCAGGTTGAGCACCCGCTTGCCGATGGTTTGACCGCGCCAGTACCATTCGGTGACGATGCCGTAGCCGATGGAGACGATAAAATAGGCCGCAATAGTCAGGGCCATGGCCAGATCCCGGCTGACGATCCCGAACAGGCCGACGACCAGACTGATCAGGTTGGCCAGCACCATGACACAGCCCCAATCGACCAGAAACGCCAGGAATCGGGTCACCGGCCCGGCCAGGGGCAGGGCGAACACGACTCCTTCCGGGGTCGTTATTTCAAGGGTGCTGGTGGCGCCGTGATTCATCCGGCCTTCCTTGGGCGACCGGCCTTGGGCCAAAGCGCCAGCCGCCAGTTGGTCAATGTTGCAACCGTTTGTCCGCGCCCACCGTACGTCAAAAAAACGATCAGCAGGGTCAGTTCCACCACGCCGAAGCCGATCTTCAAACTATAAGGGAGCACCGGGGCGTGGTACTGGGATAAAAACGCCTCGATGATGCCCGCCCAGACCAGCATGATCGCCACAGCGCCGATCAGGGTGATCAAATCCGCGGCTATGTCGCGGAAGCGAAAGCGTAGCGGCTCGGCGTTACGCCCCCCCAACAGCGCCCCGCCGATCATCAACCCGGCCTGACCGGCCACCAGGATGGCCGGAATCTCGATGACGCCGTGGGGCATGAGCCAGCCCAGCAAAAAGGTGGTTTCGCCGGCCAGAATATAGTCCATGGCCACCGCACCCAGCATGATGCCGTTGGTGAACAGCAGCAGGGCCGTGCCGAGGCCCCAGGTCATGCCCAGGGCCATGACGAACAGCGAGACCTTGGTGTTGTGGGTCATCAAGTGGGACGAAAAGGTGCTTTTTTGCTCTTCGAGACGATCCTTGCCCGCGTTTTCTTCCATGGCCACCCGCTCGGACGGATCGCCTTTCAAATGAGCAAACGGCATCAATACCGGCTTGGCCTCCGGATCGAGCCAGATAGCGGCGCCACCGAAAACACCGCCTATACCGAACAGCAGGCAGGCCAGGGCAAAGGCTTTGAAATGCCGCCGGAAGGCGCGCGGCAGGCTGCCGAAAAACCAGTGCAGGGGCCGCAGGCGCCGCGGTTTGGCGCGGGTTTCGTGGATCTCGGCAAAACCGCGCGCCACCAGCGATTCAAGATAACGACGGATATTTTCCTCGGCGCAAAACGTGCGAATCCGGGCCAGATCGGCCGAGGCCCGCTGATACAGGTAGTGCAGACGCCGCACCTCGGCCACCGGCAATATCTGCTGCGGATCGTTTGCGAGCCGGTCGAGCACCTTTTCCAGGGCCTGCCAGTGCGGTTTTTCCTCGGTTATGAACTGTTCCAGGTCGATGATCATGCTTAAAGAATCTGCCGTTTTTTTATGGTCAGGTACTGATTGATCAAATGGGCGCCGATCCGGTCTGTGTCCATCATGGCCAGCCCGATCCCCTGCCGGGCCAGCACTTTTTCGGTCTGGCGCAGGTCGCGCCAGATCAGGTGACCGGCCAGATGCCGGTACAGGTCGTCGAGCCCTCCGGTGGCATCTTCACTGAAAAGCGGTGCGGCCCCGTCAGGCCGGATCATGTTGACCATCACGATGTGTTTACGTCCCACCAGCCCGACCTGACCGGTAAAGTTTTCCGCCAGCACCGGGTCGTCCAGGGCGGTCAGAAAAATCAACAATGCCCGGCGACGGATGCGGGTACCGATAAAGGTGAACAGTTCGTTGAAGTCGGGTGACGACCGGTCGGCTTGCAGGGTGTACAGGGCGTCCCGGCAGACGCCGAAATGGGCCTGACCGCTACCGGCCGGGACATAGCGTTTGATTTTGTCGCTGAACACCACCAGCCCGAACAGGTCGCTTTGCCGCCGGGTGGCCTGGGCCAACAGCAGGCCGGCCGAGATATACTGTTCAAAAATGGTTAACGGTTCGGTTGGCCTACCGTCGGCGGTCTGTTCGGTTGGGCTTGACGCAGGGGCCAGCCGGGCGCTCAAGCGGGATGCATCCAGGATGACATAGACCTGCTGCGTCCGTTCGATCTGAAACACCTTGCTGACCGGGTTGTTCCGTTTGGCCGTGGCCTTCCAGTGGATATCATCAAAGCTGTCACCGGGCAGGTAATCACGCAACTGCTCAAATTCACGCCCCTTGCCGATCTGGCGCTGGTGATGCACCCCCATGGAAGCGCGCAGCAACAACGCCGCCAGTTCCTGATGATCGCGCAGCAAATTGGGATAGACCCGCACCTCGCAGTTCAATGTCAGCATTCGCCGCCGCTGCCATAACCCCAAAGGCGAGGCGGTTTCGATCCAGCCCCGGGTCACGGCATAGCAGCCCTGGCGCAACCCCTTGCAGGGCCAGTCAATGGCCACAGCGGTTTTGTCCGCCTCCAGCCGGGCGCCCAACCGCCGGTGGGGTGAGAAAATCTGCACCGGAAACACCAGATTGAAAAAGTAATCCTTGTCCCTGGGCAACGCACTTTCGATCTGCAGCACCAACTGCCCCTCCCGGCCGGTGGACAGCCGCACCACCTCCTGGGACCGCACCCGGATGTCCTGAAAGCAGTTTCGGGAGAGCCCGGCATCGACGGTCACGGTGACGGCAATCACCAGCAGCACGCCCACCGCGAGGCTGCCCACCGCCGGCAACGCCGTGACAATCCCGGCCAGCGGCAGCACCGACAGCACCAGGACCCAGATCAGTTTATTGGCGGGAAAAAGAGTCATATCTATCTCGGCACCGCCACCTGCTGCAAAATCGTTTCAATGACCTCCTTGATGGAGAGCCCTTCCAACTCGTATTCCGGCCGCAGAATCAGGCGATGTTCCAGCACCGGGCGGGCCATGGCCTTGATGTCGTCGGGGGACACAAAATCGCGCCCGTCGATGGCGGCATAGGCACGTCCGGCCAGCAGCAGGGCCTGGGTGGCGCGGGGACCGGCGCCGACCAGAATGCTTTGATGGGTGCGGGTCTGCCGGACGATATCGACTACGTATTCGGACAATTCCTCGCGAATCAGCACCGCCTGCAGGGCCCGGCGCAGGACCTTGAGGTGCTTGGCCGTAAGCACCGGTTTGACCTGCCCGGCGGCCAGAGTGTCTTCGGGCGAAGCGTTGCCGAGCATCCGTTGGGCCAGGGCGATTTCTTCGCCGCGCGCGGGCGGGTCCATGGTGATTTTAAGCATGAACCGGTCTTTCTGGGCCTCGGGCAGTGGATAGGTCCCCTCGTATTCGATGGGATTCTGGGTGGCGAAAACCGTGAAGTTCGGCGACAGTTGATGGGTCTTGCGGTCCAGGGTGACCGCCCGTTCCTGCATGGCCTGCAACAGCGCCGACTGGGTTTTGGCCGGGGCCCGGTTGATTTCATCGGCCAATAAAAAAGTGGTGAAAATCGGTCCGCGCACCAGATTGAACACATTTTTCTGTAAATTGAACACGTGGGTGCCGGTGATGTCGGCCGGCATCAAATCGGGCGTAAACTGAATCCGGGCGAACTCACAGCCCAACACATGCGCCAACGTGCGCACCAGCAGGGTTTTGGCTATCCCCGGCACCCCTTCGATCAAGGCATGGTTGCCGGTGAAAATGGCGATCAGGGCAAAATCGACCACCTCCTGCTGGCCGATGACGACCTTGGCGACCTGGGCCTTGGCCTGCGTAAGGGCTTTTTTCAGCGTTTGCAATTCGGCTGTCATTTCGTATTCCTTTTCATGGTATGGGCGATGGAGAGCATTCGATGAATCCGGCGATACAGTTGCACCGCCTGACCGGCGCCGTGCCTGGCGGTGTCCTTTGATTGCATCAGGGCCTGCACGGCAGCCCGGTTTTCCTTAGACACCGCCAGATCGGCTTCTATGGCCTGCCGCCACTGGGTGTAACAGGTTTGCAGGATTTGACGTGGCGCGACATTACGGCGCAGCAGGCCGACCAGCCCTTCCATGCTATCCTTGCCGCTACGGTTGCCCCGCTGCAAATGACGGCGCGGGTCCGGCACCGGTATCCGGGCCGTTTTCTGCCAGATGACGAACAGGGTCAGGACCACCAGGCCCCAGAAAAGACCGTGCAGACGGTATTTGCGCATCAACGCGGCCACGCCGGGGTTGCGCATCACGTCCAGGTGCCACTCGTCGAAGATCAAATTACGGTGCGGCCCCACCAACCAGGTCAGCAGGGCGGGATAGCGATGGGCGCGCAGGGCTTCGTTGCTCAACACGTAGGCATCCGCCACCAGCACCACCTCGCCCGCACCAAAGGCTTTGCGAATCAGCACCGGCTTGTCGTTCCGGTGGTAAATGGTTTGCCAGCTTTTATCGGTGTTTGCAAAAAACAGCGCGCTGTTCAAAACCAACGCTTCCGGCAAGTCGGCGGCGATGCCGCGCACCCGCCGCGCCCGGTTCGTTTCGGGGTTGAACGACGAATCCACGGCAAAATCGAGCCCCCAATGGGTCCAGAGGGAGACCGGCCGGAACTGTTTAAAATACGGATCGTCTTTACGATCCTTGGGCCGGTCTTCGGGCATTGCCCCGTTGTCGGCGGCAGGTGAATCAGCCTTGTCCGGTTGGGGTGCGGTGTCACTGTCCGGCGCGGCGTCCTTCGGTTGTTTCAGTTCGGCCTCCGGGGACGCGCTTTCTTCGGTATCCCACCACGGCCGCTTGGTGCCCAGGGGTTGAAAGGAAAACACCAGACGGGCGCCGGATTCAGCCAGACGGGTGACCGCCGTCCTGAAAGCCGGGGTGACGCTGTCGAGCCGGCGCGGCACAAACCCGTTCAGAAAAATGGTGGTGCCGGTGCCGTTTTCGATGCGTTCCGGATCTTCAAAATTGCGCGTCACGGTCAGTTGCGGCAGTTGCCGCAGGCCGGCATACAGGGCCTTGGTGCCCAGGGGGTCGGAACGCAGGGACGAGTACGGCGGGAACACATCGCCAACGGCAAAGCGCAGCATGAACAGGTAGCCGATGCCGGCCAGAAAACCGGCCAGCAGCACAATCCCGGCGGCAAGCGTGCCGAATTGTCTAACCCTGGACAAAGGTTGCAATCCTTTCCCGGTCTGCTTCGAAATGGTGCAGATCCTGCGCTTCGACCGGCCGGCGGCCGTACCAGACACTGTCGAACAGCCGGACCTGATCCCGGAACATCGCCGGCAACGCGCCCTTGTCATGGGCCCGTCGCTTGAGTTCACGGACATATTCCCGATTCGACTTGAATTTGGCGATGGTAATCAACTCCCGGTCGGCCAATTCGGCCAGGGTGGCAAGATACAAGGCCCGCAGGGCCAGTCGCAACTCACCGCGGGCGGCCAGCTTGCGGGCCAACTCCAGCCAGCGGTTCACCGGCAGGTCGGTGGCGCTGACGTGCTCGGCGGCCAGATCCACCGGTTTGTCGGCGGTAGTGGGTCTGGCCGGCACCCTGGTCTTTTTTTGCCGGTACTTTTGCCGGATATACCGGACCATCATGAAAATCAGAAAGACCCCCACCAGGATCAGCAACACGTACATCAACCCCTGCACCGATGACTGCCAGCCGGTGTCGGCCGGTTTGTCTTCATCCACCGGCGGTGGTTTGCGTCTGAACAGCTTTTCGAGCCAGCGAAAGAAGGCCTCCAGCCACTCACCGATTTTCTTGAAGACCGGTTTGAGTTTCTCCTTGAGCCAGCGCAACACGGCGGCCAGAGGGCCGTCGGGTTCGGCGGCGTCTTCGTTTTTTTCACGCGGTGCGCGCCAGGCAAATTCGCGCCGGCTGATGACCTGATCGATGGCGTGGTTCAATTCATCGGCGCCGATGGCATCGTCAACCCGGGCAGGGCTGACGGAAGATTGGGCCGCCACCGGCGCAACATCGCCCAGCCACAGGCCGCCGCACACCAATATCAGCATGGCGGTCCGCACCATCGGCTGTTTAAGGGCGACCTTCAGGTCCGTGCCGTCTTTCAAAGAGACGCTGTAATACGTGCGCAGCAGGTAACAGGTTTTCAGGATCGGATCGATGCACAAATAGGTCAGTGCAATAACGGCGGTGGCAAAGGTGGTGTTCAAAACACTGCCGGTGCTTAAGGTAAAAACAGTTTCGATGCCCAACAGCCGGTTGAGCAGGTAGGGCACGGTGATCAACATGACGATCAGGTTCAGGCAGACAAACAGGCCAAAAACCGCCAGGGTGATCAGAACGACGTGATTTTGTCCCGGCCAGATTCTGGTATGGGCCCAGGCGTGCCGCCAGACCTTTTTAACCGTGTAATCGTCCGCGATCGGATGCGCCGTGACGTTCTGGTAGAACGCGTACACATAGCCGAACGGCAGGGTCAACAGCAGCGCCACCGGCAGGCCCACCCACGCGGTGCAGTGGATGAACGCCTGCACGGTGATCACGCGGGTAATTTTGGAGAAGGTCAGGGGGCGTCCCGGCCGCCCGGTGACAAAGGCTTTGATTCGATAGGCAAACACGGCCTGCCAGGTTTTCATCCAGACGAACAACAGGGCCAGACCCAGCGCGGCCACGGCACAATAGTCGGCGGCAAAGGCGCTGCGGCTCATATCGGCCCAGAAGTAGAGCAGCCCGAGCACAAACGGCAGGCTGCCGATGTAATAACCGGCCAGCAGGCGCAGAGGCGCGTTTCTGAGCAGGTGAATCGCTTCCTCAATCAGGTTCAACGCGGTTCTGTCGTTGCCGAGTCTGGATGCACGCATCAGTTTATCACCACAAATCTCGCCACAAGGTGCCTTCATGAAAAGCGGAGGGCAAGGTCAATAACAGTTGGCCGAGGTAATAGAAAACAAGCCACAGGACCACGATGCCCGAGGTCAACTGAAAACCCCGCACAAGGCTGCCCAAGCGTCGCCGGTCGAACCGGCGCCTGGGTTGGAGGCGCTTGATGCATCCGGCGCACAACACGCGCTCATCGTGTTCGGTGACGCATTCGCGGCAGAAATAGCGGTTGCACTCCGGACAGCGTGCGGCGGCCTCGCGGCGTTGGTGAATGAAACAGCGCCGCTGGGTCAGTTGAACGGGTTGGCCGCTCATGGGATTGGCCGCTCGTCCGGTTTGAGTCCGCCGGCGGTGACAGCCGCACATGCCCGCCGGGTGCGCAGATGCCCCAGGGTCAGCAGCATGCCGCTGATTCCCAAACCAAAGGAACAGACCGCAGCAAACAGGTTGGCGGCATACACGACCTTGTTTTCCTGCGGCGCAATGGTTAGGGTTTTGCGGACCATGGCCATGTGATTGTTCGCCAGTTCGGGGTTTTTGATGGCAACCATGACGTTGATCACGTAGCCGAACATGAACAGGACCATGAGATAGCCCAGGGTGGACCAGGTGACGGCCTTGAGTGCTTTGTCGATCATGCCGCGACTCTGCTTGACCAGGGCCGTTATCAACAAAAAGGTGATCGCCACATAGGCAAAGCTGCCTAAAACAGACAGAATCAACCGGTGATCGAGGATACTTAAAACGACAAGCGCGCCGCTTACAATCAGGGTCAGAAACAACGCCAGGTGTGCCCAGCCGGCCACCGGCGGCAAATCTTCGGGGTTATCGGCATGTGCGGATGCGGCCGGGACCGGCCCGCGGCGACCCATGGTAAACCGTTCAGTCGCGGCGATGCGGCTTTGCATTGTTTGCGGGTCCAGCGTACCCTGGGCGTCCCGGATCAGGGGCTGCACGCGGGCCATCACTTTATGAAACACTTTAATGCGGTTGATGGAGGGGAGTTTTTCGGTCTGGATCGCGGTTTTGATATGGCAGGTGCAGGTGGGGCCGCGCCAGCAATTGTAAGCGATCAACAACACGATCAGCACGGCGATACCACCCATCACCCAGGCGGCTTCCGGGGTCGATTCGGCAAATTTATAGGCGCCGAAAAAAAAGCCGCTCAGAACCAGCCCGAATATCGCGTTTACGATTTTGCCCCAGGCGGTTTTGCGCATGACCAGGGCCTGAATATCTTTGTAGTAAAAGCGCTTGTAGTCTTCGGAGAACCCGCGATTGTCAACCGCCAGCAAATGATCGCGACCCTGCCAGACGCGATGAAAGCCGGTGAAAAAGTTGCGGGTTTTGCCGGGCAGTTTCTGGTAAATTTTCTGTTTCTCAGCCATTTAATACTATCGCTTGCAACGGTCACCGGGGGCGCCGGCTGTCATTCAGATCGTCCACGCATAGATCATCGTCGACCAGCCGCCAATTTGCACCAGGGCAAACACCATTGCCAGGATGTAGCGAATCTTGGTGCGCGGCAGGATGCTGGTCGGTCGCTTCCAATAGCGAATCGACATATACAACGCCAGGGGCGCGGTGATGCAGGTAATAAAGACGAACACCATGGGAAAAAACGCCAGCCCCAGCGCGATCGAATCATAAAGCGTGCGATGATTTTCAGTGTTTTTGATTTTACGCTTTTTGATACCGGCTTCCAGGCAGACCGGGCAAAGGTGCAGGCTGTTGAAGGCCACATCGCACAGTTCGCATAAGAACCGGCCGCAGCCCTCGCAGGTTCGCACCGCCCGCTTGTCGCCATGGTAAAAACAGCCCGCCTCGCTGTCCGCCAACAGCGCCTGGCCGGTCCGGCCCGGTGCGTCCGGGCGAAACAGGGCCGGAAAAGCCTGAATTTCGAGCCGGCTGTCGCAGCTTTCACACGCAACCGCCTGAGGCGTGTTCAGACGGTCATTGCTGATGGGGGTTTGGCATTTGGTGCATTGAATCATATGAACTGTTTCCCGGTCTATAGCCCGGCCACAATGCCGCGAATCGTTTTGCGACGCCCGATTCGTGTCCGACCCGCGCCGGCGTTAGCGTTTAACGACACGCGTACTGCAAATGCGGTCATGCAATGTTCTTTTTTCAGAATCAAACGCTGCCATGATATAACCGATGGCCAGGATCATTCCGCTGAGCATTTCGGCAAAATGCCGGCCCAAGGCCCGCAGATAAGATATCGATCCGCCCTCGGGATTCACGACCTTTAATCGAAATACCATTTTTCCCGGTGTGGCGCCGAAGCGGCCTAAAAACCAGGTTGTGTAGACGGCGGCCAGGACCAGGTAAACCAGGTTGGTCACAACGGTATAGCCGAAGGCCGCCTCCGGACTTTGCGCCTCGGACGCGGCGCCACCCAAAAACAGGGTGCCGGCCAGCATGACCGCCGATTGGGCAATCGCCAGAATGATGCCGTCGATGAATTTGGCCACCAGACGGATCCAGAAGCCGGCGTAGACTAGATTGGCGGTGGTCTGCACCCCTTCCTTGATTTTCTGGATGAAGGTCGGTTTGCATTCGGCACACACGGTGCTCTCGCCGTAGGTGATGATTTCATCGGCGGGAAAAATTCGGCCGCATTCCGTACAAGTAACGCCGTCGGCCTGGGCGGTGGGGGCTGCGGTGGTTTCCGGGGCGGCCTCATCGCTCTGCGTGGTGGGTGTCAAAGAGGTGTCGGCGGCGGCCGGTTGGGTGTCGTTTTTCCCAACGAGCTGCCCCAGGGGCTGCCATTCCGCCATACCCTCACGCCATACCAATGTCTGGGCGTTAATGGTCTTGGATTGCACCAAGCCTTTGAGCTCTTGTTTACTGACCGGGCCTTGCTGTTTGCCCTCAATGACGTAGTACCACTGCATGTGTACCTCCTTGTAACACGGTGTTCAACGTAACAGATCATATACCGACGGCTTTTTTCGGCGCGTCATTTCAATTGCAAAGTTCTTGCCTGCAAACTCGAACTATTAAAAATTATTACGAAATATTCAAGAATAAAAAATAGGCCAAACATTTCATTCTGCTTCCAGTTAAAAATAACGCATATAATTCTTGACTAAACCAATTTACGTGAATAATGTTCTGAAAAAGGAAAATTGACAGAATGATTGACCAGACCAGCTTCCAGATATTAAAAATTTTGCAACAAAAAGCGCGCATTCCCAACGCCGAAGTTGCGCGCCGGGTCAGCATGGCCCCTTCGGCGGTGTTGGAGCGGATTCGCAAACTGGAGAGCCAGGGAATCATCAACGGCTACGAAGTGCGGTTGAACCCTGCAAGATTCGAACGAACCCTGGTGGCGTTCATCCGCGTCTTTGCCGATGGCCGCCACAAGGATATCCATGCTATCGGCCGTTCTCTGGTAAAACTTGCGGATGTCCTCGAAGTTCATTTTATAGCCGGGGAGGACTGTTATCTGGTAAAAGCGCGCGTTGCCGACACGGCCGGGCTCAATCGTCTGGTCAATGACCATATCAAAACAATTGACGGTGTGGGTCGCACCTGCACATCAATCGCCATGGCGACGCTCAAGGAGACGTCGCAGATTCCGTTGGAATAGAACTGAAAAGAGAATTTCAAATATCAAAATAAAAGGAGAGCAGTATACCATGCCGATGACCACCTCGTTCAAAACCCGTCTGTTTCCGGACCTGGAAAAAATCGCCGCCCATTTCGGCACGCCCTTTCACATCTACGATGAAACCGGCATCCGCCAAACCGGCAAGACCCTGATCGAAGCGTTTTGCGGCCTGGACCGTTTTCGCGAGTACTTTGCCGTCAAAGCCCTGCCCAATCCGGCCATCCTGGCGATCATGCGCGACATGGGCTTCGGCTTCGACTGCAGTTCCATGGCCGAACTATTGCTCAGCCGCAAGGTGGGCGGCCGCGGGGACGACCTGATGTTCACCTCCAACAACACCAGCACCGCAGAGTTTCAAATGGCGGCCGCAAACGGCGGCAGCATACTGAACCTGGACGACATTTCCCTGATCGCCAAAGTACCCCAGATGCCGGAACTGATTTGTTTTCGTTACAATCCGGGCGCACGGCGTACCGGCAACAGCATCATCGGCAACCCGGTGGAGGCCAAATACGGCGTCAGTCACGATCAACTCGCCGACGCTTACCGCCAGGCGGCGGCCCGCGGCGCCCGCCGTTTCGGGCTGCACACCATGCTGGCCTCCAATGAATTGAAGTACGAATATATGGTGCAGACCACGGCCATGCTGCTTGACCGGGCCGCGCAGATCGGGCGCGAGCTGGACATCCGTTTCGATTTCATCAATATCGGCGGGGGGCTGGGAATTGCGTACCGGCCGGAGGACGAACCCCTGGCTATCGGGAAAATGGGCGCTGAAATAACGTCGTTGTTCACCGCCTTTAAAACTGTCAACGGTTACGCACCCGACCTGTATCTGGAAAGCGGCCGTTACATGACCGGCCCGCACGGGGTTCTGGTAACCAGGGCCATCAACCGCAAGGACACTTACCGCACCTATATCGGCGTGGATGCCTGCATGTCGGCACTGATGCGCCCCGGCATGTACGGCGCCTATCACCACATCAGCGTGCCCGGCAAGGAAGATCTGCCGGTCAAAGGACTCAAGGATGTGGTCGGCTCATTGTGCGAGAACAACGACAAATTCGCAGTCCAGCGCAGCCTGCCGCCCATTGACGCCGGCGACTTGCTGGTTATCCACGATACCGGTGCCCACGGCCACGCCATGGGGTTCAACTACAACGGCAAGCTGCGGCCCAAGGAACTGCTGCTGCGGGCCGATGGCCGGGTGGAATTGATTCGCCGTGAAGAAACCCTCGACGATTATTTTGCCACCCTGCAATTTAATGCCGATGTTCTCGACATGAATGCCTCCCCCGGCAAGACCTACCGCAAAGCCTCCTGATCTTTGCGGACAGTCCTTTTTACAAGGCAACCTCGCATCAGTCTAAAAATTAAAGCCTGACGAGATGCAACCGATATAAGCTATAAGTTCCCGTTTTTTTGTTTCACCAAGTTCCTTTTGATGCCTTTTATCGAGTAATGATTACGAACACCGGGGAATTCTCATTCAATGAAAGTTGAATACATCAACCCGTTTATACTGGCCACCAAAAACCTGATGAGTACCATGGCCGGTATCCGGAAATTCGAACGCAAACAACTCACCGCCGACCAGGTCCACGAAGCCGCTTACGATCTATCCGGCGTGATTGGCTTGACCGGCGGAGCGGCCGGCACCATTGTCATCAGTTTTACCAATGAAACCGCCGCCGCAATCCTGTCTGCCGTGCTGGGCGAAAAAATCACCGAATTCGATGAAATGGTGCGGGATTCGGTGGGCGAAATCATCAACATCATCGCCGGCAGCGCCTGTTCGATTTTGTCCGGCAACGGTTTGCCCAACATCAACCGCTCCATCCCCAATGTGATCATGGGGCGCGGCCACAAGATCAACACCCCTTCGAATCTTCCCAACATGAAAATCTACTTTGCAACCGATTTAGGCGATTTTGCCATGCAGGTCAGTTTGATGTGCGAATAGAAAGGTCTACCGGCAATGAAAGTCAGAAAAACCCTGAACAAGCGAGACACCATCGTCGATCACCTTTCTCAAGTCGCCGATATGCGAATTGCCGTGTTCGCTGTTATCGAGAAAAAAAACACCCTGGCCCAGGCCCAGTTGCGCCTGACAACCGCTTCCAATCCGGCCCTGTTCATTGAAGCGCCGGCCGGCAGTTACCCGGCCGAGGGGCTCATCAACGTTCACTATGCCTTTGACGGCGAAGCCCACATATTCAATTGCCCCATCGCGGCGTCCGCTCAAAACCACAATCAACACAGCCGCATCCCTCTCCAACTGCCCGGCAAAATTGTCTGCTACGACCGGCGCAAATATTTACGCATTGAACCGGAAGCCGGGCACCCGATCGGTGTTCGAATGCGCACCGCCGGACATAAACCGTTAAAGCTCGAATTGACCGACATCAGCGGCGGTGGTCTGTCCATTATCGTGCCGAACGACCTGCCCCATTTTGCCGTCGGCGCCAAATTCAACGGCGAGTTGATCAGCCCGGATTTCAATCGTCTGAAAATCCGGCTGGCGGTCCGCAGCACCTATAAATTTCTGAACGTCATGCGGGTGGGGTTTCAGTTTGCCGAACTTGCCGAAGGGGATCGTAACAAAATAATGGAATACACGGTGCGTCGCGAGCTGGACCTGCGCCGGCACCAGGCATCAGCCGCAGAGCATGCCCTGGCGCGCGTGCTGCTGGTTGAAGCACCCGATAACTACAAAACGTACAACTACCTGACAAATAAATATGAGATCGACAAAGCCGACAGCGTCAAAGCCATCGAACGCATGTTGCGCAAGGAACCGGAAACCGTGCTGGTCAATCTCGACCTGCCCGACGCCGGCCAGATATTAAAAGTTCTTCGCAGCGATGCCTACATGCAATATCGCCCCCTGGTGTTGTTCAGCAGCCAGGATCGCTGCCTGCTCAACACCGCAACGGAAATGGTCTGCCTGAAAAGTCCGGTCACGCCCAAAATTCTCGTGAACACCCTGGATAATCTGATTAAAAAAAACCGTCTGGCCCAGAAAGCGATCCACACACGCTGGCAGATGTTTTCCGGATTTGGACAACGCGTGCTGCTTCTGGACGTCAACGACAATATCGATCCGGCCGCCGAAACCGTTCTCAAGAATTGTGACTTTCGTGTGATGCAGATGAACGGCACAGCCCCGACCATCGCCAACCTTGTCACCAAAAATCCCACGGTGATTGTGATCGACGATCAGACCGGTGATGTGGCCCCCATAGCGCTATGCCGCCTGATGCAGATGAACAAACGCTTGAAGGCCATTCCCAAAATATTGAGTTTCAACAATAAAAAGCAAGCCCTCAAAGCCCGTAGCGAGGGGCTGGTGGACGCTCTGTTGAAAAAACCGTTCACCCCCGACATGCTTCTCGAACGCATCCATACAGTATTGTAGGCGCCGGCTGTCAAAGCGCCGGTGCCTTGACACACCTGCGCCCCGCCCCTATACTTTTGCCACATTCCCATCGAATCACCGTTGCCGCTACAAACAACCAATGACACGTACACATCGGAAAAGAAAGGCGTCCAATCATGCTCAGTGCCCAAGACATAATGTCTACGAATCTTTATACCGTCACGCCGGACACCGACATCATCGAAGCCGCGCAAATGCTGATGAAACATCACATCAACGGCTTGCCGGTGCTGGACACCGACGGTATGCTCGTCGGCATCCTTTGCCAAAGCGATTTAATCGCCCAGCAGAAAAAAATGCCGTTGCCCAGCCTCTTCACCCTGCTGGACGGCTTCATTGCCCTGACCAGCACCAAACAAATCGACAAGGAAGTCCGCAAAATCACCGCCATCAAAGTTGCTGATGCCATGAGCCCCAACCCGGTCACCGTCAAAGTGGACACACGCCTGGAAACCATCGCAGGGTTGATGGTCGATAACGGCTTTCATACCCTGCCGGTGGTGGATGCCACCGAACGCCTGGTAGGTGTCATCGGCAAGGAAGATGTGCTCAAAACCATTTTGAGCGGCAAATCCTGATTCAAAAAATTTTGCGAGTGTCCATCCGCAAATAGTAGATTTTGGTTCCTGGCAAGGCCCGAGCATTTTTAAAACCGCAGGCATAGCAGGCTATGTCGAGGATTTTAAAAAT
>JANQIE010000040.1 GCA_028282295.1 Desulfobacterales bacterium
ATTTTTAAAATCCTCGACATAGCATGGCTATGCCTGCGGTTTTAAAAATGCTCGGGCCTTGCCAGGAACCAAAATCTACTATTTCCGGATGGACACTAGTTAGTGCGGAAAAGGCGACCGGCGTTTCCATACCCGGTCGCCTTTTTTTATTTTTGCGCAAGCCCCAAGGTGGCATAAGCCGATTCCTTGAAACATCTTTGTTGCCATTTTACCACAGCTATATTAGAAATGGATTACTAGATCTATCCAGAGACGACCATCCGTCTTGTTTTTTATTTCAGCATGTTAAAATCAGCGTGGGGTCAGATGAAGAAAAACACTCGTTGTGTGCACAGCGGCAGCTACATTGATCCGGTCACCAGGGGATTGAATACACCGGTTTACACCTCGTCGTCATTTGAATATGTCGACATGCCGGACAATATGTATCCCCGCTACTTCAACACACCCAATCAAAAAGCGGTGGCCGCGAAATTATGCGCCCTGGAAGGCGCGGACGCCGGGCTCATATTCAGTTCAGGCATGGCGGCTATCAGCGCGGTGTTGCTCACATACCTGCACAAGGGCGATCATGTTGTGTTGCAGCGCGATATTTACGGCGGCACCCACTATTTGGCCACCGCCGATTTTAACCGCTTTGGAATCGAATATACCATGGTATCCAACCGGATCGATGCCATCGCGGCGGCCATCCGGCCCAAGACACGTCTGGTTTATATCGAATCGCCCTCCAATCCCTTGTTGATGATTACAGATATTGCGGCGGTGGCCGAACTGACCCGGACCCATAACCTCGTTTCAGTCATCGACAACACTTTTGCCACCCCGATCTTACAGAATCCACTGGCCCTGGGCATTGATATCGTGGTGCACAGCGGGACCAAATACATCGGCGGTCATAGCGATATCTGCTGTGGTGCGGCATTGGGCTCTAAAGAACAGATTGCCAAGGTTGCCAAGGTGGCGGCCAATTTGGGGGGCAGCCTCAATGCCCAGACCTGTGCGCTGATCGAGCGCAGCCTGAAGACCATGGGATTGCGTGTACAGCGCCAGAGCGAAAACGCGGCCCGGTTGGCCGCATTTCTGGCGCAACATCAACGGATCGCTATAGTAAATTACCCCGGACTAACCACCCATCCTGATCATCAACTGGCCGCCCGCCAGATGAGCAGCTTCGGCGCCATGCTTTCGTTTGAACCGGCCCCGGAGAGCGGCGGCGCCCAAGCCCTGCTGGAACGTCTCGATTTGATTACCCCGGCCCTGAGTCTGGGAGGGGTGGAGACTATCATCTGTGCGCCGGCAGCGACCTCACATGCCAAGTTGAGCGACGCCGAGCGCCGTGAACTGGGCATTTCGCCCGACCTGCTGCGATTGTCGGTGGGGATCGAAGACGTTGAGGACCTGGTGGATGATCTGCAACAGGCGCTGGCGGCCTGATACAACCGTAACGCAATGACAAACTTACCCAATTTGAAACTGAACCTGTTATTCGACGATCGTGTCGGTATTGTGGCCGATGTGGCTGTTACGCTGGCGGACAATGGCTTGAATATCGTCTCCATGGAGGTGGAGCGGCGCAAAGAGATGGCCGATGTGTACATCGATGCCGAACGCGATGCCACCGCCCGCAAAGATGCCACCGTAATCGCCGCCCTGGAGCAAATTCCCAATCTAAAGCGGATCCGCGTCATTAAAACCCTGCCGCGCGAAAAACGTGAAAACCGTTTCAAGGTTGTGCTGGACAATGTCAGTGACGGAATTTTATCCATTGATCAGCATGGCACCGTTACCACCATCAACCAGAAAGCGCGGCTGATCTTAAACTGCGAGGATCAGGCGGTGCTGGGACAGAATGTGCAAACGCTGAACCTGCCCGACATGGCGATTCTGACCTGCCTGGACAGAAAAAAATTCACCAATGTGAAACGCAACATTATTAACGCCAAGGGGCGCTACCGGTTTCTGGCCACCGGCAAACCGATCGTCGATTCATCGGGCCGTGTTTTGGGTGCGGTGGAAATCATAAAGGACATGAAGGAGATTTCCGCTCTGGCGGGTGCGGTCACCCAGACCAACGAAATTACCTTCAGCGACTTTCGCGGCAAGAGTCCGGCCATTCATGAGGCCATCGCCTTTGCCCAACGCATTGCGCCCACCGACTCGATCGTTTCCATCCGGGGCGAAAGCGGCACCGGCAAGGAACTGTTTGCACGTGCCATTCACACGGAAAGCGGCCGTAGCGGTCCGTTCATTCCGATCAACTGTGCGGCCCTGCCCGAATCATTGCTTGAAAGCGAACTGTTCGGTTATGTGGGCGGTGCGTTCACCGGCGCACGCAAGGAGGGCAAGCCCGGTCTGTTTGAAATAGCCCGCGACGGCACCATCTTTTTGGACGAAATCGCGGAAATGCCCCCCGGCCCCCAGGCCAAGATCCTGCGGCTGATTCAGGAGCGCACTGTGCGTCGCATTGGCGGTGCCCAGGAGATTCCGATCAATGCCCGCATCATCACCGCCACGAACCGTAACCTTGAACAGATGGTGCATGCCAAGAATTTTCGTCAGGATTTATACTATCGCATCAATGTGTTGCCGATTCATATCCCGCCGCTAAAAGAGCGGTTGGTAGATCTGGAGGTTCTGGTGGAGCATTTTTTGCTGCAAATCAGCGTGAAACAGAACAAGAACCTGCAGGTGTTGAGCGAGGCCGGCATGCAGAAATTGACGCGACATCAATGGCCCGGCAATGTCCGCGAGTTGAAAAATGTAATCGCCCGCGCCGCGATTCTCGCGGACAACGACCGCATTGAAGAGGATTGCATCATGTTCAGCCATGAGATCGGACAGCGCCTCAATCAGACCCAGAGCTCTTCCGTGATAGAGTTAAAGGGTGATCCGTTGCCGGTGATGGTGGGCCGTTTTGAAAAACAGATTGTTACGGCAGCGTTACGCGAAGCCAAAAGCGCCCGTCAAGCGGCGCGTTTGCTGGGTATCTCGCACACGGCACTGAATCGCAAACGGCGCAAGTACGAGATCGGAATGGAAACAAATTAAACCGCGGAATAAAAAGTTTCCACCTTGGCATAAAAAGCTGATATTTAATCGAAAGCCAATTTGTTTCGGCCACTTTCGGAATCATTGGTTTCCATTTTCTGTTTTTAGAGCGACAATCACAGCCTCCGCAATTGCCTCTTGAAATAATGATCACCGTTTCCCGATCGGTTAAAAAACCGCCCTTAAACGCCGACCAACAGGGATCGGCGGATGTTGGCGCAAACGCTTGAAGCGGCCCCGCACCCCCTGCGAGGCTACCTGGCAGAGAAATTGCTATTCATCTTTTATACAGACAATCGTGGTTGTTTGGTTATGGTGTGCTGAACCGTTAAGCAAGGAGGTAGTCAGATGATAGTCGGTATTTTGAAAGAAATTAAGCCTAACGAAAACCGAGTTTCCATGACACCGGCCGGCGTGGAAATATTAAAACAAAACGGTCATACCGTATTGATCGAAAAAGACGCCGGCTTGAAAAGTTGCCTGACCAACTCTGCCTATAAAAATGCCGGAGCTGAAATTGTCGACACCCCCAAGGAAGTGTTCGATCGATCCGACATGGTGATGCATGTCAAGGAGCCGCTGCCGGCTGAATATGATTTGATTCGCAAAGACCAGATTGTTTTTACCTACCTGCATCTGGCTGCCGCCAAAGAGTTGACCAAGGCCCTGATTCGTTCCGACGCCATCTGCATTGCCTACGAGACAATCCAAAAAAAGGACGGCAGCCTGCCGTTATTAACCCCCATGAGCGAAGTGGCCGGTCGCATGGCCATTCAACAAGGCGCCAAATACCTGGAAATGGCCCAGGGCGGGCACGGCGTGCTGCTTGGCGGTGTGCCGGGTGTCGATCCGGGCACCGTGGTGATCATCGGCGGCGGCGTGGTCGGCATCAACGCAGCCAAAATGGCTTGCGGTTTGGGCGCCAAGGTGTACATCCTGGACATGAATCTGGACCGGTTGCGGTATCTGGATGATGTCATGCCGAGCAACTGCTTTCCGCTGATGGCCAGTCCGGCAACTTTGCGTGACCTGGTGCGCGAGGCGGATGTTGTCGTCGGCGCTGTGTTGGTGACCGGCGCGAAAGCACCGAAGCTGATTACCCGGGATATGCTCAAAACCATGAAAAAAGGCGCGGTACTGGTAGATGTGGCTATTGATCAGGGAGGCTGTTTTGAGACCTCAAAGGCGACAACCCACGCCGATCCAATTTATATGGTCGATAACGTGGTGCATTATTGTGTCGCCAATATGCCTGGCGCGGTGCCGAAAACGTCCACAGTCGCCCTGACCAATGCCACTTTACCGTATGCTGTTGAAATCGCCAATAAAGGCTGGCAACGCGCCATGCAGGAAAACGAAGAGATCAAAAAAGGCGCCAATGTTGTGCATAGCAAAGTAACTTACAAGGGTGTTTCCGACGCGTTTGGATTGGATTACACACCTGTCGATTCCCTGCTCGGCTAATTGAGGCAAAACTCCCTTCCTTATAATTGTTATTGCCGAAATTGTTGAGAGGCGACCCGAACCGGATGTTCTATCTGGTTCGGGTCGTTTTATTTTGGCGGTATTTGACAAGTTGATGCGGTCAGAAATGTGTATGCCCGGCGGGCTGTGTTGATCGCGTCGTGGCTGTGGCGACTTAACTCCACACAGACCGGACCGGTATAGCGATGCGCCGCCAGGGCTTTAAATACAGGGCCGAATTTCATTTCACCATCACCAAACATGAGATGCTCGTGGCGGGGCCGTCGCATGTCCTCGATGTGGATATTGCGGATGGCGTCGATGGATTGTTCGATCACGATTTCGAGCGGGTCGGGTTCGGTGAGGTGGGCGTGGCCCAGGTCCAGGGTCAGACCGAAGCGGGGATGGTCCACCGCGGTTTGCAGGCGTCTGAACTGGGTCAGGTTTTCCACCAACATGCCCGGCTCGGGTTCAAAGGCCAGCTCAACCCCACGCTCGGCAGCATGGGCACACAGTACCTGGCATCCGGAGATCAACCAGGACCAGGCCTCCCTTAAATCGGTGTCTACATCCGGCCTGCCGGCCCAAAATGAAACCGCCCCGGCATTGAGCGTAGCGGCAATATCAACGGCGTGCCGGGTAAATTCGATGCGCCGGTGACGTTCGGCGCGGGTGGGGGCTATCAGGGTGGGGGCATGCTTGCAGCGCGGATCGAGCAGGTAATTGGCACCGGTCTCAATCACGCAGGTCATGGTGTGACGCGTTAAAAGCGCCGCAACCCGTTCCAGTTGACGATCCAAATCACGATCCCAGGGATTCAGTTTGAAATAGTCGAGGCTGATCGCCACGCATCGGTAGCCGATTTCAGCCAGAATCTCAATGGTGATTTCCAGCGGGTGCTGTTTGAATCCATTGGTGTTGTAGCCGAGTTTGTAGGAGGGGATCATTTTTTAGATATTTTGGCCGCCAAGGCGGCAAGTGCTGTTTGGCGACCGGATTTTAAGAGACGTCATCAACCGCCACCCACGGCGGCGGCGCGGTGACCACCACAAAACGGAGCGTCTGGCTGCCCACCGCCTTAACGCCGTGTTCGGCGCCAGGTGGAATCCAAAGGCAATCGCCGGGGTGCAAGGTAAATGTTTTGCCGTCCACCATTGCATCGCCGATACCCGATAAAACAAAGTAGCAGTGTTCACGGCCCGGATGCGTGTCGGGTTCGGCCTGCCCGCCGGGATGAATTTCCACATTGAACAAAACAAAGTTTTGCGCGCCGGTATCTTCACCAATCATCGTGAAGGCATCGGTTTTCGTATGCCTGGGCGGACAGGTCGAGTTTAAATCCGCCAGTCGCATTACCTTGGCTTTAACATAATCCGTCATTGTTTAGCTTCCTGCATCAAGTCGTCATGAATTTTAAGGGCTTATCAGAATAAGCAGATTAATGGCAACAGGCATTTTTGCATTTGCAGACGGTAACTCTGGTTTTAAGATCGTCGATTTTCTATTCCAATCTGCAACGTGTAGCGCTATAAATATGAGCGACTTCAAATTTTAAAAAATTTTTTTTCGAAACAGAAGATGCGCATCGCAAATTGTCATATCGGTTACTGCACAAATATCTACGCTGGCGAAACCGCCGCCGACATTCAGAATCATATCGACCGCCAATGCACTGTTGTCAAAGCGGCGATCTGCCCCGACACCGACATGGGCATCGGTCTGTGGATGCCCGCCAAGGCAGCTCAATCCTTTGGAACCGATCCCCGGGCCTTGCAGGCCCGGCTGGCCGCCAAGGGGCTGTACGCGTTTACGGTCAACGCGTTTCCATTTGGCGATTTTCACACACGGCCGGTTAAAGAGAACGTCTACCTGCCGAATTGGGCCACGGATATACGCAGGGATTACACCATCACCGTGGCGCAGGTGCTGGCCGGGCTGCTGCCGGCGGGAGTTGACGGTACCATCAGCACCGTACCGGTGGCCTACGGCAAAGTTTGTCCCCCCGAAGCTGTGGAAAATCTGCTACAAGCCGCAATCGCCTTGGAAAAACTCGAAACCGCCACCAGCCGGTTGGTCCGGTTGGCGCTGGAGCCGGAGCCCGACTGTGTGCTGGAATGCACCGATGAGTGCATCGTTTTTTTCGACAAATTGCGACGACGGGCCCCTGAACTGGTGGACCGCTACCTCGGGGTTTGCCTGGATGTCTGCCATCTGGCGTTGCAGTTTGAAGATCCGGTGATCGCGTTGCAACGGCTGCAGCAGGCCGGTATCGCCGTGCCGAAAATCCAGGTTTCTGCGGCCCTGGAAATCGAAAATCCGGCAGCCGCTGATTTTAAGGTCTTGCGGGCCTTTAATGACGGCATCTATTTTCATCAGACGCGCATCCAGACCCCCGACGGTGTGCAGCGTCACGCGGATCTGCCCGAGGCCCTCGCGGCCCGCTCCCCCGGCATTTGGCGGATTCATTTTCATGTACCGCTGCACTATCGTGCCACACAAACCCGATTGCATTCCACCGCCGACTTGCTGGACGACCGTTTTTTTCGCCAGGCGCTTATCAGTACCGCCCATCTTGAAACAGAGACTTACTCCTATACGGTGCTGCCGGACAAATACCAGGACCCCAACGCCTCCGTCACTGATGAGCTTAAGTTTCTGGCTCAGGCGGTCCGCACGGCAGTAAAAGGAAAAAATTAGACATGACAAAAACCAAACAACTGTCTTTTTTGGATCGTTTTTTGACCCTTTGGATTTTTCTGGCCATGTTTGTGGGGGTTCTGGGGGGCTATTTCTATCCGGATATCCGCCGGACGATCCATTTTTTTCAGGTCGGCACCACCAACATCCCCATCGCCGTCGGTTTGATCTTAATGATGTATCCCCCCCTGGCAAAGGTTAAATATGAACAGTTGCCGCGGGTTTTTCGCAATATAAAAGTATTGGGGCTTTCCCTGGTTCAAAACTGGCTGATCGGTCCGGTGTTGATGTTCGGCCTGGCGGTCGCGTTTTTATCCGACCAGCACGAATATATGGTGGGCCTGATTCTGATCGGTCTGGCCCGCTGCATCGCCATGGTGATTGTATGGAATGATCTGGCCCAGGGCGATCGTGAGTATTGCGCCGGCCTAGTGGCCTTCAATTCGATTTTTCAAGTCTTCTTTTTTTCATTCTATGCTTATGTTTTCATTACGGTGTTACCGGACTGGTTCGGCTTGAAGGGGATCAAGGTCGACATTTCAATCGGTCAAATCGCCCAGAGCGTGTTTATCTATCTGGGCATCCCGTTTATTGGCGGGATGCTGTCCAGGTTTGTCGGTCTGAGAACCAAAGGGGCAGCGTGGTACGAGAACCGGTTTATCCCCAAAATCAGCCCCATCACCTTGATCGCCCTGTTGTTTACCATTTTGATCATGTTTTCGCTCAAGGGCGAGTATATTGTTCAATTGCCCTTTGATGTCATCCGGATTGCCGTGCCTTTGTGCATCTATTTCGTACTTATGTTTTTTGTCTCTTTCATATTGTCGATGAAGGTGAACGCCACCTACGAACAAGCGACAACCTTGAGTTTTACCGCCGCGTCCAATAATTTTGAGCTGGCCATCGCCGTGGCCGTGGCCGTTTTCGGAATCGATTCGGGCCAAGCTTTTGCAGCAGTGATTGGGCCTTTAGTGGAAGTGCCGGTTTTGATCGCCCTGGTCAATGCGGCCTTTTGGTTCAAAGGCAGGTATTTTCCATACGTCCTTCAAACGCCGGCCGGTGTGTGCCACTTAAGCTGCAAACCGTAATGTACAGGAGTTAAGCACGAACATGAACCGCCGCTTTTTTTTACGGACCCTTTTAAGACGCATGCAATCTTTGGCTCTGCTTGGCATGATCGGCCTGCCCGGTTGCGCCGGCCGAGCCATGGCCCGTGCTCCGGAAAAACAGCCGGTGTATGCCCCTGCCGCCGGGTTGGATTTGAAAACGATCGCCGCCCGCAAGCTGCACCACGGACCGGGCGTGTTCATAAATCCATTTACGGCCCAGGAGCGCCATGGCATGGGCCGGGTATTGTATTGGAAGTTTTTGGCCCGCAACGATCACAAAGATCTTTATCAGAACGAGACCGTCCAACCGGTCTCCGTTGACTGGCCGGCCGTCAACCAGCACAACGGCCTGTCGATCACCTTTTTAAAGCATGCCGGCCTGTTGATCAAAGACAGGGGCGAGTATTTGCTCATCGATCCGGTGTGGGATAAATTGTTCTGGTTTATCTATGATTTTACGCCCCTGGCGTTTGATCCCGCCCAAATTCCCCGGCCGGACTATGTGCTCATCACCCATGGTCATTACGATCATCTGGATATCGACACCCTGGCGACCTTGGACAAATCAACGCCCGTCATTGCCCCTATTGGCTACGATGCCATTTTTAACGACCTGAAAATGAACCAGCGCACCCACCTGGACTGGATGGCGACCACCACCACCGCCGGGGGGTGCCGGATCACCCTGTTGCCCTGCCATCACTGGACCATGCGCAGCCCGCTGCAGGGACCGAATCGCGCCCTTTGGGGGTCTTATCTCATCGAGACCGCCACCGGGCCGACCATCTATGTGTCCGGTGATACCGCCTTTTTCGACGGTTTTGCGGAATTGGGCGATCTGTACGATATCGATCTGGCCATCTTTAATCTAGGTGCCTACGAACCGCGCTGGTTCATGGCCGACAGCCACATGAACCCGGAACAAACCGTAACCGCGTTTAAGATGTTGGGTGCGCGTAAACTGATGATCATTCATTGGGGAACGTTTCGTTTAGGGGATGAACCGGTGTATCTGCCACCGGTGCAACTACGGCAGGTTCTTGCCGGGCAGGGTCTGCTGGATCGCTGGATCGATATCAAACATGGTCGCACCTTCGGGGACAATCTGCTTTAAGCACGACAAAGGCAACACCGCCTGGCGAAAGCAGGACGCAATCTACCGTCCCAAAATCTGCTATTTCCGGATGGCACTATTTATCAACAATGCCGTACACTTTCATTTTGCGCAGCAACGTCGAGCGTGAAATGCCTAATTTTTGAGCGGTTTGGGAATGATTGTGATCGAGCTTGGACAAGGCGTAGCGGATATAGCTGCGCTCCACATCCTTGAGGGATTTAACATCATCGCCCTGGGCAAACAGTGGTATGGTTTTGGGGGGCAGCAGTTTGGTTGATGTATCCAGCAACCGTGACGGTTCCAGCACGCTGTTGCGACACAGCAACAACGCACGCTCCATGACATTGCGCAGTTCGCGCACGTTGCCGGGCCAGACATAGCGCCTCAGGTTGGCCAGCTCCAGTTCGCTGATCCGAACCTCCTGGTCGGGATACATCTTCTGGATGAAATGGGCGCAAAGCGCCTCGATATCCTCGGGACGCTCACGCAAGGGGGGGATTTCAATGCGAATTACGCTTAAGCGGAAAAAAAGGTCCTTGCGGAACAGGTTGTTTTCAACAGCGGTTTCCAGGTCGGCATTGGTTGCCGCAATAATCCGGGTATCCACCGGTTGCAACGATTGCCCCCCGATTTTCTTGATTTTCTTGTCGTCCAGCACCCCCAGCAGCTTGGATTGCAGGTGCAGCGGCATCTCGCCGATTTCGTCCAGGAACAGGGTGCCGCCCTCGGCCATTTCGAAAATGCCCTTGCGTGATTTCAGGGCGCCGGTAAACGCGCCCTTTTCATAGCCGAACAACTCGGCTTCCATCAGATGTTCCGGCAAGGCCGCGCAATTAATTCCGATAAACGGGGCCTTGGCATCGTGCCCGCGGTAGTGAATCGTTTTGGCAATCACACTTTTGCCGGTACCGGTTTCGCCGGTAATCAACACCGGTGCCTGGTTTTCCAGAGCAAGCTGGATCAGCCGGCTCACATGAAACAAACCGCCGTGCTCGCCAATTAAAACCGTATCCTCGCTTTCAACGCGATTTTTGTATTGCTGCAGTTGAGCGACTTTCTCCAACCCCAAGGTGCGATAGGCATGCTTCAGGGCCAGATCGAGTTCTTCCAGCTCAAAGGGCTTGGAAAGGTAGTCGTGGGCACCGGATTTGATTGCCTTGACCGCATGCTCAAAGCTGGGGTAGGCCGTTATGAAAATAATTTTGGTGCGATCGTTCAGGTCCAGAATTTCGCGGCATAGCTCATCTCCGCGGGCATCGGGCAACTCCTGGTCCAGCAAAACCACATCGATTTTTTTTTGGGCGCACAGGCGCAGGCCCGCTTCGCCGGACGCGCTGGTCCAGACCGTGATGCCGTTGTCGTCCAGATGGTCTTTGATCGAATCGCGGAACAGATCGTCGTCATCGATTATCAACAAAGTTCTTCGTTGTTTACTCATCCTCACCCTGGGCCTCCGGCAGCGCAAGCGTAACGACCGTGCCTTTGTGTTTTTGACTTTCGACTCTGATGGTGCTGTTCATTTTAGCCAACATTTTTTTCACAATTACAAGCCCGAGTCCGGTCCCTTTTTCCTTGGTCGTATAAAAAGGTTGGAACAGCTTGGCCAGCTCCGGTTCATTAAGACCGCAGCCGTTATCCTGAACAGCAATCAAAACCAAATTTTGATCACGGTGCAAGTAAATGTTGATTTGGGGATCCTGCTGCTCTCGAAGCGCATCGGCGGAGTTGGTCAGCAGATTGAGCATGACCTGGTGCAGCGCCCGACTGTCCGTATGGGCCCACTCAACGCCCCGGACAATGTTCAGGCCGATGCGAATACCGCGTTTTTCGAAGTCGTCACGCACCAGAGCGAGTAAATGCTCCATGAACTGATCGATCCGCACGGCTTTTACGCGCGGCCTCTCAAACAGGCTGAAATTTTTAAACGCTTTGAGCAAATATTCGACCCGGGCAACCTCAATGAGCGATCTTTCCACGAATTCGCCTATCCGGTCAATGGAATAATTCTTCAGGTTCTTGTTCAGGACAGTCAGCGCCATTTTGATGGAATTCAACGGATTGCCGATTTCATGGCGGATACCCGCAAAGATATAGCCCAGATTGTCCATCAGGTTGGCGGCCTCGGCAATCGATTCGAGACGTTTTTTTTCGGTGACATCCCGCGTAATGGCCACATAGTTGTGAATTTGACCGTCGGCTTCCTTGACCGGTGATAAAACCGTTTCTTCTTCAAAGCGGCTGCCGTCCTTGCGCTGATGAAAAACCTTGCCCGTCCAGACTTGTCCCTTGGCAATCGCCGACCACATGTCCGTCGACCGGTCGCCGGCCTGCGTGGTGTCGCTCACAAAAGTTATTTTGCGGCCCTTGGCTTCGTTGCGCGCATAACCGGTAATCTTTTCGAAAGTCGGGTTCACATATTCAATCATGCCGTTGCGATCGGTGATGGCGATACTTTCAGTGGACTGCTCGATGGCGGTGCCGAGCCTTTGGAGTTGTTGGCGGGCTTGGGCTTGCTCGGTGATGTCCTGGTGGCACTGGATGATCTGGGTCAGACCGCCGCGATCGTCAAAAATAGGGTAGCCGTGTATTTCGCAGTGTTTGTCATCCCCCTTGCTGTTTTTGTGCACGTGCTCCAGACGCACCGGCAGCAGGGAGCGTTTGACCTGCTCGATGGTGCAGCGAACCCCATGCTGGTGGCAGGGCGACCGCAAACCGTGAAACACCTTGTAACACGGCTCGCCCTCGCGAATGTTTTCCAGACGTGCGGCCGAGTTGGCAATCCTGATTTCGTAAGTGTTCGCATCGATCACGAGAAACGGATGGGCCAGCGATTCAAGGACGTTTTTCAGAAATTTGTTCTGGCGGTGAATGCGTTGTTCGGCTTGCTTTTGCCTGGTGATATCACGAATGATCCCCTGTGATCCGCAAACCCGGCCGTCATCGTCGATGCGCACCGTTGCCGTGACCAGGCAATCGATGGGGGCGCCGTCCTTGCGGCGAAACAACAACGGATAGTCGCTGACATACCCTTGCGTCTCAATGGCTTGGGTGAATTTAAAGCGATCCTGGGGAAACACATACAGGCTCTCGGCCTGCAATTCCAAGAGTGCCTTCCGGTCGTAGCCAAACAGATCGATGGTGGCCTGGTTGAACTCGACAAACGCGCCTTCACGGGAACAAATGTAAATGGCGTCCTTACAGGATTCGAACAGCAGCCGGTAGCGCGTTTCGCTTTCATACAGCGCCTGGGTGCGCTCATCGATCAGTTTCTCCAGATCTTGCTGATATTTGCGGTTTTCAAGCTCGTAGTGCTTTTTCTCCTCACGTAACAACTTCAAATCCACGGCCCGCCTGACACTATTTAACAACGTCTCGCGGGCAACCGGTTTACACAGATAATCATAGGCCCCGTTGCGGATCGCCTTGGAAGCGGTTTGCACCGAGGGGGCGCCGGTCATCATGATAACAGGTGTGTCCGGGTGCGCTTTTAAACTCGCTTTTAAAAAACTCAATCCGTTTTCGTCACCTACAAAAATATCGGCCAGAATCGTATCAAAGGCAAAGGTATGAATCAGTTTGCGCGCATTTTGCAAATTTGCGGCAACTTCGATCAAGTAGCCGGCGTCCTGGAGAACATGACTGTAAAGTTTTTGCGCCGTCGTTTCGTCATCCACCAACAGGATCGAACCTTTAAGGTCGGTAATGATTGCGTCCGCTGTTTGCATAGAACTTAAGTGCCAGTTTTATAAGGTTTGAGGATACACCGCCGGCGCATGGATCGGCGCTTCGGGGTTTGGGGCTTGTTTTTCGCCAACTGGTGTCCATCCGGAAATAGTAGATTTTGGTTCCCGGCAAGGCCCGAGCATTTTTAAAACCGCAGGCATAGCGGTCTATGTCGAGGATTTTAAAAATGCGAGAAC